>DASTDR010000656.1:0-2089 GCA_035710265.1 Gemmatimonadales bacterium
GACGATGGAAAGCCTGTGGCTCGCCTACAACGCCGAACGCCGGGCGCGCATGGGCAAATTTGATGAACGCCGGGCGCTACAGGATCAGGCGATCTACGCCTCGGTCGACTCCGCCGAAAGCAATTTCGAGCAGTCGGGCTGCCGGCGGCCGTGACGCCCTGACGGGCGAATGATCAATGCCCAATATCCAATGATCAATGAACATTGATCATTGGACATTGGACATTGTACATTTCGTGGCCCCAGGTCCGCAGGCTTTCCGCTCGTGAACCGCGTCAGGCCCCCGCAGGGAGCAGCGCTAAACGATGTCGGGATTCGTTGCGGGGTGCCTGGGGCAATTCACACCGAAGATCGAATGACCAACCGCAGAATGTCGAAATTCGAGATTCGATATTCTGCGGTTCGACATTCGCAGTAGATTTACCCGCATGATCGCGCTCGCTCGAAAGTACCGTCCCAAGCAATTCGCCGACCTCATCGTCCAGGACCACGTCGCGGCCGCGTTGCGGGGGGCTGTGGCGCAGGGGCGCGTGGCGCACGGTTACTTGTTTGCGGGCCCGCGGGGGACCGGCAAGACGACGGCGGCGCGGATTCTCGCGATGGCCCTGAACTGCGACAATCGCAGCCCCGCCGGCGAGCCGTGTGGCGAATGTCAGTCATGCAAGCGCATTTGGACGGGCGCGGCCAATCTCGACGTCGTCGAGCTCGATGCCGCATCGAATCGCGGTGTCGACGACGCGCGCGATCTGCGCGAGCGCGCGATGTACGCGGCGAGTACCGAGGCCGGCTCGAAAGTCTATATCGTCGATGAAGCGCACATGCTCACGCGCGAGGCGTGGAATGCGCTGCTCAAGATTCTCGAGGAGCCGCCCGCGCGGGTCGTGTTCGTATTCGCCACCACCGAGCCCCAGAAAATCGCCAACACCGCCGCGCCGATCTTATCGCGACTCCAGCGATTCGATTTTCGCCGCCTCGGACCTCATGCCATCGTGGGGCGGCTCAAGGACGTCGCCAAAGCGGAAACGCTTCAGGTCGAGGACGATGCCCTGCACCTGATCGCCCGCAGCGCCAACGGCGGCATGCGCGACGCCCTGTCGCTGCTCGATCAGGTCCTGTCGTTTGGCGAAGGCCCTGTCACGACCGCGCGCGTGCGCGAAGTGCTCGGCCTGATTCCCGATGAGCTGTATGGCGAGATGCTGCGCGCGATCGTCGAGCGCGATGCCGGCGCCATGTTTCCGCTCGTCGAGCGCTTGCTGGAAGCAGGCGCGGATTTGCGCGAGTTCGTCAACGGCGCCGGGGAAACCTTGCGCGCGCTGTTGCTCGTCGGTGTCGGCGGACAACCCGAAGGACTCACGGAAGGACTCCTGGGTGTCGTGCGCGGGTACGCGCCGCAGCTCCCGCCCGCCGATCTCGTCCGCCTGCTCACGATCCTCGCGGACTCCGAGGAGCGCTTGAGTCGCAGCGCGAATCAGCGGATTCTGGTCGAGGTGCTGCTGCTGCGATGGGCGATGCTGGATAGGACGGTGGAGTTGTCGGAGGTGATCGACGCGTTGAAGTCGGGGAAGGGGGATGCGGGAAGCGGGAAGGGTACTGCACCGACTCCTTCTGCGGCTCCCGCAGGACCTATCCCGCTTCCCGCTTCCCCCGTCCCGTCCGGTCAAAAGCTCGAACCCACGCTCGACAACGTCCGTTCGGCGTGGCCCAACGTCGTCGCCGACGCGCGCTCGAAGACCCCGTTGCTGGGGAGTCTGCTCGCTGAGGCTGAGGTCATCGCCGTCGAGGGCCGCACCGTTTCAATTCGTCCAGGTCATGCGGTGCACGCGGAAGGACTCGAGCGGCAGCGCGAGACGATCGCCCAGAGTCTCGGCCGCTTCGTCAGTGAAGCGCCGCGCGTCAAGGTCGTCGCCGGAGGCTCGAGCGCCCCCACACCCCCGCCCGGACGCCTGACAGAGCAGGGAGCCACTGCTGAGCGGCTCAAGAGTCTGCGTGCCAAGGATCCGACCCTGAGCGCCGCCGTGGACGCATTAGATTTGGAACTGCTCGAGTAGCTTGCTAACACACCCTCAAGGGGTAACTTTCGACGTATGGC
>DASTDR010000657.1:0-5034 GCA_035710265.1 Gemmatimonadales bacterium
GGGCGGCAGCCTGTTCATGACCGTGCTCGCGGTCGAGGAAATCTCGGCGGTCGACGCCTCGGCCGCGATCTTCGTCGACGTCCAGAACACCCTCGTCAACGCGCTGCTGCTCAAGTGGGCATCGGACGATATCAAGCAACGCTACCTGCCGCGCCTCGCCGGCGAAGTGGTCGGTGCCTATGCGCTCTCCGAAGCCGGATCAGGATCCGACGCATTTGGACTCCAGACCAAAGCCACCAAGCAGGGCGACACGTGGATCCTGGACGGCCGGAAGCTGTGGATCACGAACGGCGGCGAAGCGGGGGTGTTCGTGATCTTTGCGCAGACCGATTTCGCCAAGGGCTACAAGGGGATCACGGCGTTCGCCGTCGAGCGCGGCTTCAAGGGATTCAGCGTCGGCAAGAAGGAGGACAAGCTCGGCATTCGCGCGTCGTCCACGGCCGAGCTGATTCTCGATCACTGTGAAGTGACGGCGGCGAACCTGATCGGCGAAGTCGGCAACGGGTACAAGGTCGCGATCGAGACCCTCAACACCGGCCGCATCGGCATTGGGGCGCAAATGATCGGCGTGGCGCGCGGCGCGCTCGACGCCTCGCTCAAGTACGTAAAGGAGCGGCAGCAATTCAACAAGCCGATCGCGGAGTTCCAGGGCGTACAGTTTCAGCTCGCCCAGGCCGCGACCGAGCTCGAAGCGGCGCGGCTGATGGTCTACAACGCGGCGCGGCTCGAGGACGCCGGCGAGTCGTATACGAAAGAAGCGGCGATGGCCAAGCTGCTCAGCTCGCAGGTGGCCGAGCGCGTGACGTCGCTCGCGGTCGAGCTGTTCGGCGGGTACGGCTATACCAAGGAGTATCCGGTCGAGAAGTTCTACCGCGATGCGAAGATCGGGACGATCTACGAAGGCACGAGCAACATGCAGCTCAATACGATCGCGAAGCTGCTATTGAAGTGACCGATATCACGGGTCGGGAATCGTCTATGGGGTAAGATGAACGCCCTCACGGGAGGTTCCTGATGAAACGCATGCTGCTGGTCGCTGTAGGTCTTTCCCTGTTTGCCGTGCCTGCGATCGGACAGGGGCACGGTCCCAAGAAAGAGTTCGTGGTGCCTCAGAATCGCGCCGTGATCGTGACGAAGGACGTACTGGTGCGTCAGGGGTTTGAGGTGATCAAGATCGAACAGGTCGGAAATGACCAAGTCGTCTACTACCGCCGTGGGAACATGGGGAAAGGCAAGGGCAAGGGCCCGCCGCTGAAGATGGTGATCCGCCGGGTCGAGAATCGCGTGGTATTCGTGGACACGCCGGATGCGATCCTCGTGGATATCGATGTGCGATTGCGCTTGTAGATCGTGATCTTCCTTGAAGAACCGCGGCCACCGAGCAAAGGCACGGTGGCCGCATATCTTTCGCGATCATGTCCTCCATCCGCACCGCACGCCGGACCCACGGCTTCACCGAGTCCGTGATCCGGGGCATGACCCGGCTCGCCAACGAGCACGGCGCCATCAACCTCTCGCAGGGATTTCCCAACTTTCCCTGCCCCGAGATCCTGAAAGAAGCGGCCGCGCGCGCGATCCGCGAAGACGTCAATCAGTACGCCATCACCTGGGGTGCGGCGCGGCTGCGCAACGCGCTCGCCGCGAAGTATGAGGAATGGTACGGGATGACGGTCGATCCCGTCACCCAGGTCACCGTCACATGCGGCGCCACCGAAGCGATGGCGTCCGCGCTGCTCGGCATCATCAATCCCGGCGACGAAGTCATCGTGTTCGAGCCGTTCTACGAGAACTACGGGCCCGACGCGATCTTGTGCGGGGCCAATCCCGTGTTTGTTCCCATGCCGGCTGATGGTCCGATCGACCTCGATCGTCTGGCCAAAGCCTTCACTGCGAAGACGCGCGCGATCATCGTGTGCACGCCGAACAATCCGACCGGCCGCGTGCTGTCGCGCCCCGAGCTCGAGAAGATCGCCGAGCTGTGCCGGCGCCACGATGCGTTTGCCGTGACCGACGAGATCTACGAGCACATCTATTACGAAGGCGAGCATGTCCCGATCGCCACGCTGCCCGGCATGGCGGACCGGACGATTACGATCAGCGGCGCGTCGAAGACGTTCAGCGTGACCGGCTGGCGCATCGGCACGATCATCTCGCCGCCCGACGTCACGGACGCGATCCGAAAGGTCCACGACTTCCTCACGGTGGGCGCTCCCGCGCCGCTGCAGGAAGCGATCGCGGTTGGAATGGAGATGCTGGGCGACGACTACTACGACGCTTTGGCTCGCGATTACGAGCGCCGGCGCGACATCCTCTGCGCGGGCCTGGTAACGGCCGGTTTCAAGTGCCGCCCGCCCCAGGGCGCCTATTACGTGATGGCCGATTTCTCGGGGCTGTCGGAGCTGCCCGACGCCGAGTTCGCGAAATGGCTGACGATCGAGCACGGCGTGGCCAGCGTGCCCGGCTCGAGCTTCTATTCGCGGCCCGAGCTCGGACGCACGCAGGTGCGGTTCGCGTTTTGTAAGACGGAAGACATGCTGCACCAGGCGGTCGAACGGCTACAGCGCGTGCGCGACTAGAGCGACTCCTCCACCTCCCGCAGTCCTTCGACGTGCCGGCCGATGTCGCCCGCAATCTCGCGTGCGAGGCCGAGATCGGTGGTCAGACTCTTCACCGTGGTCGTGCCCGCGTGCAGGCGCAGCAGGTTGAGCCGGATCGTCTCGAGCGCCGCCACGGCGTCCTTGAGCCGCTGCTGAACCAGGTCTCGTTCGGCGGCCAGATCGCTGACGATGCGGTCGTGCCGCGCGGCAATGGTGGGATCAGGATTGCCGCGCTGGCCGACATCGGCGAGCGCCTCCTGCAACTCCTCGAGGCGCGCGCGCATTCGCTGCGCGTCCTGCTCGAGCCGATGCACCACGTCCGGGAGGTCGCGCAGCTGGTTGCGGCTGTCTCTGGGAAGCGACTCGAACAACTGCTCGGCCGCCATGCCGAGCGCGAGCTCCGTGGGCCGATGCGTCAGCGACGCCGGCAACGCTTTCTTGCTCATGAACATCCGCGCGATGCCGAACAGCCACTTGCCCAGGCGTCCGGTCCAGACCCGGCCCCAAAACTCGGCGTCCACATCGCGACGCCGCTGCAGCATAATCAGCGCGCCGATGCCGGTCCCCACACCGATGACCATGGACCAGCCGAAAAGTTGTGCGATGACGAAGAGAGCGGCGTTGGAAGGTGGGCCGGCCACCAGCAATGGGAGCGTTATCACTGATGTCGCGAGTGAGGGAATGCTGATCCACTTCAGAATCCGCTCGAACAGCGATGGTTTGCCGCCGTGTCCCAATCCGTACGCCCGTTCCTCGCGGGTGCGATCGATCTCCGCCTTGAACGCGACCCCGATGTCGGCATGCCCGAACCCCGCGTTCAGCAACCGGCGCGCGCGATTGATGAGCACGCCGATCGGCACGAGCGTGTAACCGGACAGGAGTGTCGCGAAGCCGGCGGCGATCGATCCGGTCCAGTAGCCGACCAGCGGCGTCGCGACAAGCATGGCGAACGGGTAGAGCAACACCCCACTGCCGTCGAGCCGCGCATCGTGTTTTACGAACGCGCGCAGCGCCACCGGCAGCTCGCGGCGCTGCTCCAGTGCATGACTGAGCTGTTCCGCGAGCGCGGCCGGTCCTTCGAGACGCTCTTCGCGATCCTTGGCGAGGCACCGGTCGAGCGCCTGCGCCATCCGCCGCGGCACCAACGGCGCGACGGACGCGAGCGGCGGCGCGGGTTCCGTCACCTGCTTCGCGAGCACCTCGGTCGCTTTCTCAGCCTCGAACGGAAGGGCGCCCGACAGCGCGAAATAACCGACGACCCCGAGCGAGTAGAGATCGCTGCGGGCATCGACCGCTTCGCCCAATGCCTGCTCGGGGCTCATGAACTCGGGCGTGCCGATGACTTCTCCCGTGCTGAGACCCGCAGCACCGGCCACGACGCCGGCAATGCCGAAATCGGCCACCAGCACTCGGCCCGTGCTCTCGAGCAGAATGTTGTCCGGCTTCACGTCCCGATGGATGACGCCCTGGGTGTGCGCGTACGCGAGTGCCCAGGCGACGTCCCGCAGCACCCGCGAGCCATCCGACGGCGCCAGCGGCCCCCGGCGGCGAACCCGCTCGGTCAGCGTTTCCCCTTCGATGTAGGCCATGGCAAAGAACACGAACTCGCCGATCTCTTCGACGGCGTGGATGGGAATGACGTTGGGATGCGACAGCTTGGCCGCCGTTCGCGCCTCGCGGAGAAACCGCTCGCGCAGCCTGGGATCGGAAGCTTTGGACGGCGGCAGCAGCTTGATGGCCACCGGCCGATCGAGCCGGACCTCCCGCGCCAGATAGACCACCCCCATGCCGCCACGCCCCAGCTCCCGCTCGAGGGAATACCGGCCCGCGACTGCGGACTGGAAGTCGAGAAAGAGCCGATCGGGGGTGGGATGCGTCATGGCATCCCTAAAGTAATGGTCCCGGGGCTAAGCGGGCGTTTCCAGGCGGCGCAGCAGGCTGACAGCCGGCTCCTCCGCCGTCTCGCCGACCTCCGCGATCCGGAACAGGGCCAGGCCCCACCGCGACGTAAGCCATCGTGAAGAAGACGAACCCGCCCATTTCTCCCACCCAGAAGATCGGCACGATGTTCGGGTGGGTCAGACGGGCCACCATGCGTGCTTCGCTGAGGAACTGATTGCGGTATTCCGAACGCCTGCACCGGGTTCGTGGCGGATGACGGGCGAAGTTGTGATGCATGCTGGACATGCTCGGCTCTGTGGGAGCAAATTGGGCCGCCTATGACCAGCATCCCAGCCGCCCATCCGGCACCGTCGGGGGGGACCCCGACAGGGGCGCCGCACCAGCCCTACATCCCCCCTACCCAATCCCCCGCGGAGCTGACACCCAGAGCCATCGTGCTCGGCGTCCTCCTCGGACTCATCTTCGGCGCTTCGAACGTGTATCTCGCGCTGAAAATCGGCCTGACCGTGAGCGCGTCGATTCCGATCGCGGTGCT
>DASTDR010000658.1:0-15926 GCA_035710265.1 Gemmatimonadales bacterium
CACCTCGAGCTCGCGCTCGACGTCGAGCAGCTGCTTGGTCGTGGCGGAGAGGTCGTCCAGCGCTCGCTGCACCTGCGCGTTCTCGATTGGGTACAGCTTCACCGACCGAAAGGCGGTGTAGAGCACCACCAGGAAGTCGCGGCCGGCATGACGGAGGAACCCGTCCGTGGTCTGGACGGTCTCCATCATCGACGGGCGTTTCCCTCCGCCGGTCGGCGCCGTCATGTGGCCGTCCCCACTTCGCGCAGTGCGCGACTGACGGCATTCCGCACCAGCGGCTCCTTGTCCTGCGCCACCTTCTGCAGGACATCGCGCGCGGCCGGGGTGCGGATCTTCCCGAGCGCCATTGCGGCGCAGGCGCGCGTCTCGGGATCCTCCTTGCGCGCGAGCAGGCCGCCCCTGCCGAGCAGCATCTTCTCGAGCGTCGCGATGCCCGCCGGGCCGGCCAGCGCCCCGTAGGCTTCGAAGAACGCCATCTTCTCGGTGAGATCGGCGTCCTTGAGCTTGGCGCCCATCACCGCCGATTCGATGCGCGGGAATGCATTGCGATGCCCGCGCGCGCCCAGAAACTTGACCGCGGTGATTCGCACGTCGCGCTCACCGTCTTCAATCGCTTTCTCGAGCAGACGCATCGCCCCGGGACTTCCGATGGTGGTGAGCGCCTCGACCACCGCCAGCTTGAGATCGCGCTCGCCGCGCTCCAGCAGCGGGCCCATGCCCTCGGGCGCGCCCGGCAGCTTCAGCCGGCCGGCCAGGCGGACCATCTCGAGCTGCACCGCGGGATCGCTGCTGGCGAGCGCCTTGAGGACCTCGGCCGCGTGTGCCTGCGCCAGCCGCTCCGCGGCGTTCTGGACCAGGTTCTTGACACGCTCGTTGCTCAGCTTCGGCAGCCACGACATCAGCGTGCCGAGCGCTTCGGCGCGCAGCTCGGTGAACAGGTCGCTCAACTCCTCTTCGGTCGGGTGACTGGTCGCCTCGTCGAGCGACTGGAGCAGCTGCGACAGCGCATCGGGCTGCGACAGCCGGCCGGGCAGGCTCTCGAGCACCTGCCGATGCTCGGGAATCAGCTCGCGGGCCCGCTGCAGGATGACCTTGCACTCGCGCAAAATGAACGCGACCGACCGGAAGTCACCCGCGCCGAGCAGGTACGGAATGAAGTTCTCGATGATCGAGATCAGCTCGGCGCGGACCGTTCCGTACGTCTGCAGCTCGAGCAGATCGAACAACATCGCGAGCACGTTGCCGCGCAGATCCTGCGCGTACTCGCGCTCGATCTCCTTGTGGAGGTATTCGATTTCCTTGTCGTCGAGGAAGTACAGCGTCGTATCGAAGTCGTCGATCGACACCAGCCCTTCGCGCTTGGGCGGCGCTTCTTCCTCCACTTGGCGACGGATCGTCGCGGCCTGACCCGGCCCGGCGTCGCCTCCCGGTGTACCACCGCCGGCGCCCACGTCGATGGTCGACGTGTCCGATTTCTCGATCGGGACCGCGTTTTCACTCGCGAGCTCGCGGAAGGTGTACGAGATGAACTGGAAGTCTTCTGCCCACAGCAGGGTCAGCAGATCGTCCGGGGCATCGGCCTGCAGGTTCTTGGCCTGATGCAGGACAGCGAGGAAGCGCACGATCTCCCCGTCTTCAACGCCCGGCTTGAAGGTGAGGGAACGGACGCCGTCCTTGTACAACGTCCAGGCGATGCTCTCGTTGCGCTGATCCTGGCTGTAGACCGCGTTGTCCTCCCAACGAATCTCGGTCTCACCAATGTTGAAGTTGAGGTCGTCCGTGGCCTGCCAGATCTGGCGGAATGACGTGCGGATGTTTTCGACGGCGCGTTGATACACCGGGTTGTTCGGCATGTACAGCTGTGTCGCCCGCATTCCCTTGCTGATGACTTGCATCAGCTCTTCGACCTGCGACGGCGGGAGGGCCAGCTCAGGGGCGGGCGGCTGAGGATTCGTCAGGGCGTTGCTCCCGTAAGCTCGGCCACCATGGCGACGTCCTTGTCGCCGCGGCCACTCAGGTTAATGAGGATAAGGTCGTCCGGGGTCCACCGGCTCTTCATGACCCACGCGATCGCGTGGGCACTTTCGAGCGCCGGCAGAATTCCTTCGAGCCGCGACAGGCCCGCGAACGCGTCCAGTGCCTCCCGGTCCGTCACGGCTTCATACAATACGCGACCGGTGTCCTTGAGGTAAGCGTGCTCCGGGCCAACGCCCGGGTAATCGAGCCCCGCCGAAACACTGTGAGCGGGTTGCACTTGGCCATCGGCGTCCTGGAGCAGATAGCTCATGCTCCCGTGAAATACCCCCGGGCGTCCCTGTGCCAGTGTCGCAGCGTGTTTGTGACTTTTGACCCCTTCGCCCGCCGCTTCAATTCCGATGATCCTGACCTCCGCATCATCGAGGAACGCCGTGAAGATACCGAGGGCATTCGAGCCGCCGCCCACGCACGCCACCACCGCGCTGGGAAGCCGGGCGAACCGCTCGAGACATTGCGCGCGGGCTTCGCGTCCAATCACGGACTGAAAGTCGCGCACCAAACGCGGGAACGGATCGGGACCGACCACCGAGCCGATGATGTAATGGGTCGTCGTGACATTCGTGACCCAGTCCCGCAGCGCTTCGTTCGTGGCGTCCTTGAGTGTGCGCGTGCCGGATGTGACGGGCACAACCTTCGCCCCCATCAGCTCCATGCGGTACACGTTCAGCCGCTGACGCCGCATGTCCGCTTCACCCATGTAGACGACGCACTCGAGCCCGAACCGCGCGCAGACCGTGGCGGTCGCCACGCCGTGTTGCCCCGCACCGGTCTCGGCGATGATCCGTCGCTTGTGCATGCGCCGCGCGAGCAGCACCTGTCCCAGTGTGTTGTTGATCTTGTGGGCGCCCGTGTGATTGAGGTCTTCGCGTTTGAGGACGACGGGCGCTCCAACCTGCGCGGAGAGGCGTGGAACCGCGGTGAGAGGCGTGGGTCGCCCGACGTAATTTCGCAGCAGATCGTCCAACTCGTCTCTGAACTCGGGGTCGTCCCGCGCGGCGTCGTAAACACGCGCCAGCTCGTCGAGCGCGTGCATCAGCGTCTCGGGGACGTAGCGGCCCCCGTACGGTCCGAACCGGCCGGTCTCTGTGGCGGTCATCGGTTCCCACCCTGAAGGGTGGGCTCGGCCGGCACTGTCCTCAAGGACAGTGATTGCCGAGCGCAGGCTTTAGCCTGTGAATGGATCATCGAGGGACTCGCCGCACCCCGGTCAACGCGCGCACGGCCTGCTCGTGATCGTCCTGCCGGGCCACACTCGTCCCCACCAGCACGAAATCGGCGCCCGCTGCGGCCAGGCGTTCGACGTCGTCGCGGCGTTGAACGCCGCTCTCGGCGACAAGGACCACGTTGGGCGGGATCGCGCTCATGACGGCGATCGCATTATCCGTGTTCATCTCGAGCGTGTTCAAGTCTCGCGCGTTGATCCCGAGAACTCCAGGCAGTGCGTCAAGCGCGGCCTCGAGCTCGACCGCATCGTGGATCTCGATCAGCGGCGTCATTCCCCACTCGCGCACCGCAGCGGCCAGCGCTCGCAGCCGTTCCCCGTCCAGGATCCGGACGATGAGGAGCACCGCACTGGCCCCCGCGCTGCGGGCCTCGAGAATCTGCGCTTCATCGATGATGAAGTCCTTCCTCAGAACCGGGACCGACACAGCCCCGGCCACGCGGCGCAGGTCATCGATCGACCCTCCAAAGTGGCGCTCCTCGGTCAGAACTGATACCGCCTCGGCGCCACCTCTTTGGTAGCTGGTTGCCACCGCTACGGAATCGAGATCGGGCCGGATCGATCCCTGAGACGGCGAGCGGCGTTTGACCTCGGCGATCACACCCACCTGTTTCCCGGGCTGGTCGAGGAATGGCTTGGCTTGGGGCGCCTGACGGGCCAAGCGAGCGAGCTCGGCGGCCTGCGGCTGGAGCTGGGCCACGCGAGTTCGAGTTTCGGCCAGGATCTGGGCTAGAACCGGCATCCTTGCGTTCGGGCGGTCTTCGGGTAAATTAGAGCTTCGGGTTATCTTCGGGAGCCCATATGCCAGTCACGCGACGCCAGCGCGAGATCCTGGATTTCATCGCGAAACACATCGAGGAGAAGGGGTACGCCCCTTCGTTCGAAGAGATCGCCCGCCAGTTCGGATTTCAGTCGCTGGCCACGGTCCACGAGCACCTCACCAATCTCGAGCGCAAAGGCTACATCCGCCGCACTCATAACGAGAGCCGCGCGATTGAAGTCGTCCCCCCCAAGGGACAAACCGGCGCCACCGAGCTGCCGATCCTCGGGCTGGTCGCCGCAGGCGCCCCCATCGAAGCGATCACCGGCGACGAGACGATCGCCGTTCCCGACGAGCTGCTTCCCCGCCGTGGACGCAGCTACGTGCTGAAGGTCCGCGGCAACTCGATGATCGACGAGCACATCAAGGACGGCGACTACGTCGTCGTTCAGGAGCGCAACCAAGCCGACGCCGGCCAGACGGTGATCGCGCTGGTTCATGGCGAAGGCGCGACCGTGAAGCGCTTCTACCGCGAGCCCGGCGGCTGGATCAGGCTCCAGCCCGCGAACGACTCAATGCAACCGCTGCGCGTAAACGAGCGCGACGTCATCGTCCAGGGCATCGTCGTCGGCGTCATCCGGAAATACTAGCCGTCGCTTTGCGCAAGCGGTCGAGCGCGGCCCGCGCCGCACCCGACGCCACCACTTCGCGCGCCCGGCCGATCCCCTCGGCCAGCGAGCTCGCGATTCCCGCCACGTAAATCGCCGCGCCGGCATTCAGCAGCACCGCAGACAGCCCGGCCGGATCCGCGGAGCCGTTGCCGAGGATTCGCTCGAGCCGTTCCGCATTCGCGGCCGGCTCGCCGCCTTCCAGCACGCTCACGCTCTCGATTCCCAGGCGGAACCGCGTCGGATCGATTTCCCATTTGCGCACGCCGCCGTCCTTCACTTCCCAGACGTCGGTGATCCCGTGGGGCGAGATCTCGTCCATTCCCACGCGGCCGTTCACCACCAGGGCATGCTCGGCTCCGAGCCGCACGAGCGCGTCGGCGACGATCGCGGCACGGTCGGATTCCGCGACGCCGATCACCTGCCGTTTCACGCCCGCTGGATTGGCCAATGGCCCGACGAGGTTCATCAACGTGGGTGTGCCGAGCTCGCGGCGCACCGGACCGACGTGCTTCATAGCCGGGTGAAAGTTGGGCGCGAACAGAAATACGATCCGTGCTTCGTTCAGCACGCGCGCGGCATTGCTCGAGTCGAGCACGATGCGTACGCCCAGCGCTTCGAGCACGTCCGCGGAGCCGCAGCGCGAGGTGTAGGACCGATTGCCATGCTTGGGGACGACGGCACCTGCGCCGGCGGTGACGAACGCAGCCACCGTCGAAATGTTGAACGTGGACACGGCACCGCCACCCGTGCCGCACGTGTCCACGAGATGCGGATGAGATGCCTCGACGCGCACCATCGCATCGCGCAGTGCGCGCGTGGCGCCGGCCAGCTCGTCGGCCGTTTCGCCCTTGGCGCGTAGCCCCATGAGGAGTGCGCCGATTTGTCCTGGTGTCGCCTCGCCGCTCATGACGAAGCGGAACACGTCAGCCGTCTGGTTTTCCGACAGCGATTGTCGATTGGCGAGTGCGACGAGCGCGCGGCGCAACGGTGAGTCCATGAGGGGTTAAGGCTATCACCCTTGTCAAATAGTGACAACGAGTTGCATCTTTCCTCCCGTGACAAGCCGCCCCTTTCTCGCGGTGATTCAGTACGACGGGGGCGGCTTCGCAGGGTGGCAGCGGCAGCCGGCAGACCGCACGGTCCAGGCGGAGTTCGAAGCGGTCCTGGAACGCCTGATGGGACAGCGCACGGCGGCAACCGGCGCGGGCCGAACCGACACGGGTGTCCATGCGCTGGGCCAAGGTGTGAGCTTCCAGGCCACGGACCGCTGGGTGTCGCAGCCCGCCGAGCTCCGGCGCGCACTGAATGCGCTGTTGCCGCGAGAGATTTGGGTAGAGCGGGTGCATCTCATGCGACCCGGGTTCGACGCACGGCGCAGCGCGACGGCGCGACGCTATCGGTACCTGATCGGGACCGACGACGCAGCCGCCTCGCCCTTCCGACGGCCCTATGAATGGGCCCTGGGAGGGGCGGGTCAATCGCTGGACGTGCGAGCGTTGGAGAGTGCCGCGGCGGCACTCGTCGGAGAGCATAGTTTTCGCGGCCTGGCTGCGGCCGGTGCGAACACGTCCCACTACCGATGCCGCGTGGCGCTAGCGCAATGGGCGCCGCGAGCGGACATCGCGGGAGGGGGATTGCGGTTCACGGTCGAGGCCGATCGGTTTCTGCATCACATGGTGCGCTTCATCGTGGGCACCATGGTCGACATCGCCCTTGGCCGGCGCCCGCCGGACGATTTCCCCCGTCTGCTCGCTGCAAACGATAATCTGGCGGCCAGCCCGCCCGCCCCGCCCCAGGGGTTGTATCTGGAGGCGGTACAGTATCCACCGGAACTCTTCCCCGAGGAGTCTACGCCATGAAGTTTTTCCTCGACACCGCAAGTCTCAAAGACATCAGCTGGGCCGCGCAGGCCGGGCTGATCGACGGCATTACGACGAATCCGTCACTGCTGTCCAAGCAGGCGGGCGATCTCGATCCGCGTGATGTGTTGAAAGAGATCTGCTCTCTGGTGGATGGCCCAGTCTCGGCAGAGGTCGTGGCCGTCGACGCGGAGGGGATGGTCAAGGAAGGCAAAGAGCTCGCCAAGATCGCCGAGAACATCGTCGTGAAGATCCCGATGATGGAGACGGGAATGGTCGCGGTCCGGCGCCTTGCTTCCGACGGTATTCGCACCAACGTGACGCTGTGCTTCTCGAGCGTTCAATGCCTCATCGCCGCGAAAGCCGGGGCTTCGTATGTGAGTCCGTTCATCGGCCGGCTCGACGACGTCGGTCAGGAAGGCATGGACGTCATTCGCGAAGCCCGCGCGATTTTCGACAACTACAACATCGAGACGGAGATCCTGGCCGCGTCGATCCGTCACCCGCGTCACGTCGTGGAAGCGGCGATGATCGGCGCGGACGTGGCCACATTGCCTCCGGATGTCTTGAAGAAGCTGCTGCTGCATCCCCTCACCGACCGCGGCCTCGAGCAGTTCCTCGCCGACTGGAACAAGCTCGTCGCGCGCGCGAAAGCCGAAGTTTGAGCTGGGTCTCTCCGCTCTCGGCGCGCTACGCCTCTCCGACGATGCAGGCGCTGTGGGGCGAGCGCCGCCGCATCGGCCTCTGGCGCCGCCTGTGGCTCGCGCTCATGGAAGGGGAGAAGGAGCTGGGAGTACGGATTTCGGATGAGGCGGTGCAGCAGTTGCGGTCTCATCTCGACGATGCCGACCTCGACAAAGCCGCCGAGTACGAGCGCCGCCTGCGCCACGATGTGATGGCCCACATCCACCACCTCGGCGATCAGGCGCCCGCCGCGCGCCCCTTCATTCACCTGGGCGCTACCAGCGCCTACGTGACCGACAACGCCGACCTGGTCTTGATGCGCGAAGCGATGCAGCTGCTGCTCGGCCGCATCGGGGCGGTGCTCGTGGCGATGGGCAAAGTCGCGCGCCGCTATCGCGCCCTGCCCTGTCTCGCGTACACCCACTTCCAGCCTGCCCAGCTCACCACGGTCGGCAAGCGTGTCACGATGTGGATGCAGGATTTCGCGCTCGATGCCGAGGAGCTGCTGCACCGGATCGCGACGCTGCGCTTCCGGGGCGTGAAAGGCACGACCGGGACGCAGGCCAGCTTTCTCGAGCTCTTCGAAGGGGATCACGCCAAGGTCGTCGAGCTCGATGCGCGCGTGTCGCGCGCGCTGGGATTCGAGCACGTGCTGCCGATCACCGGCCAGACCTACACGCGCAAGCTCGATGGGCAGGTGCTCGCGGTGCTGTCCGGTATTGCGCAGTCCGCGGCGAAGTTCGCCACCGACTTGCGGCTGCTGCAGCACGAAGGAGAGCTGCTCGAGCCGTTCGAGAGCGAGCAGGTCGGTTCGTCCGCGATGCCGTACAAGCGCAACCCGATGCGCTCCGAGCGCATGACCAGTCTCGCGCGCTTCGTGATCGAGCTCGAAGGCAATGCCTGGCACACCGCGGCGGCGCAGTGGCTCGAGCGCACGCTCGACGACAGCGCGAATCGGCGCCTGGTGATTCCCGAGGCGTTCCTGGCGACTGACGCGATCCTCGTGCTCGCGACCAACGTGGCCGCCGGCCTCGAGGTGCGCGAAGATGCGATCGGCGCGCATGTCGGCGCCGCCATGCCGTTCCTCGCGACCGAACGCCTGCTGATGCGGGGCGTGAAGGCCGGTGGCGATCGCCAGCAGCTGCACGAGGTGATTCGCGGACAGAGTCTCCAGGGATCGAACGCGCTGTTGGACCGGCTCGCGAAGACGCCGGAGTTCAAGCGGCTGGGCGTGCGGGCGACGGCGGACGAGCTCGACCCCGCCGCGTACGTGGGGCGCGCGCCGCAACAGGTGGACGATTTCCTCGATCGGGTGTTGCCGGATTTGATGCGTTCAATCAAGGCCGCCGCGCCCGCGGCAGCCGCAGCGGAGGTTCAAGTATGACCGGAGCTGTTCTCGTTCAAAGCAGGCTTCCGCTCCCGCTGCTGCGTCGCGGGAAGGTTCGCGAGGTGTACGAGGTTGACGAGCTCACGCTCCTCTTGGTCGCCAGCGACCGGGTCAGCGCGTTCGACGTCGTGATGCACGAAGCGGTGCCACACAAGGGCGCCGTGCTCACCCAGATGAGCGCCTTCTGGTTTGAGCGTCTGAAATCGGTGATGCCGCATCACCTGCTGACGGCGGACGTCGACGAAATCCTCAAGCGAGTGCCGGCATTGGCGCCCCATCGGGACGAGCTGTACGGACGCGCGATGCTGTCACGCCGTGCCACCACGGTGCCGTTCGAATGTGTGGTGCGCGGCTATATCTCCGGATCTGCGTGGGCCGAATACAAGAAGTCCGGAACGCTCGCTGGAGAGCCGATGCCCGCGGGCCTTATCGAAAGCGCCCGCCTCGACCCGCCGATCTTCTCCCCTGCCACGAAGGCCGAGCAGGGGCACGACGAAAACGTCACGTTCGATCATGTCGTGCGCGGCCTCGGCCGGGGGACCGCGGAGCGGCTGCGCGACGCGAGCCTGGCGCTCTATTCGGCCGGGCGCGAGTACGCGGCGGGACGCGGGATCATCATCGCGGACACGAAGTTCGAGTTCGGCACGACGGCGGACGGCGAGCTCATCGTGATCGACGAGATCCTGACGCCTGACTCTTCGCGATTTTGGCCGGCCGACCGATACCAGGCGGGCCGGAGCCAGCCGAGCTTCGACAAGCAGCCGTTGCGGGATTATTTGGCCGACCTCAAGAAGCAGGGCACGTGGAACGGCGAAGCGCCCCCGCCGCCGTTGCCGGACGAGGTCGTGACGGCCACGAGCGAGCGCTACCGCGACGCGTATCGGCGCATTACAGGAAAAGAGCTGGAGTGAGGATTGCGCCAGAAGGCTGGCCGTTCATCGCCATCGCATGGCTGCTCGTTGCGGCGGCGGCGTATTTCGGCAATCGCTGGGGTGGCCTGGCGTGGATAGTGCCCGGCGTGCTCGCGCTGCTCGCGATCTGGGTCGTGGCGTTCTTTCGCGATCCGATTCGTCCGGGACCGCGGGGCGATCGATACGTCGTAGCCGCGGCCGAAGGCCATGTCGTGCACGTGACGGAGATCGACGAGCCCATGTATCTGAAGCAGCGGGCGGTCCGGATCTCGATCTTTCTCTCCGTGTTTGACGTGCACGTGAACCGCTACCCGGTCAGCGGCAAGGTCGAGCTGGTGCACTACAACAAGGGGAAGTTTCTCCACGCCGGCAGCGAGAAGGCGAGCCTCGACAACGAGCAGTCTTCCATCGGCATTCGTGGGCCCCGGGGACCGGTGCTGGTGCGGCAGATCGCCGGACTGATCGCGCGTCGCATCGTCACTGATTCCAAACAGGGCGATAGCGTCTCCCAGGGTGCGCGTCTTGGGCTGATTCGCTTCGGATCCCGCACGGATATCTTCCTGCCGCTTGCCGCGAACCCCTCGGTGAAAGTCAAACCCGGTGACGTGGTGCGCGTGGGCGGAACCGTGCTGGCGGAATATCCATGAGACCACCGCCCCTGCCGCTGCGGCGCGTCGTGATCGTGGTACCGAGTCTCTTCACGCTGTTCAATCTGTTCTTCGGCATCTGGTCGATGGTGCTTGCCACCAGAGGCGATTTCTATCGCGCCGGCTGGTTTATTGTGTTCGCCGGCATCCTGGACACGCTCGACGGCCGGGTCGCGCGCATCTCCGGGACCGGAACGCGGTTCGGCGCCGAGCTGGACAGCCTCGTCGACATCGTGAGCTTCGGCGTGGCTCCCGCCTTCCTTATGTATCAGGTCGAATTCGCCGAAGGCGGTCCGGCGGCCTGGATCTTTTGCTACTTCTACGTCATGGCGGCCGCGATCCGGCTCGCCCGGTTCAACGTCACCCAGGCGGGACGCGCCAAGAGCTATTTCATCGGACTGCCGTCCCCGGCGGCCGGAATGACCCTGGCGACGTATTACCCGTTCACCCAGACGTCGCTGTTCGAGTCGCTCCGGGGCCTGCCCTGGCATCTGTTGCTGACGTTCCTGATGATCGCGCTCACCATTCTGATGGTCAGCAACGTCCATTACGCGACGCTGCCGCGCGCCGGGTTCCGTACCGCGCGCGGGCTCTTGGGACTCGCGTTGATTGTTGTTATCCTGGTATTCGGAATCTGGAAGCACGACGCGTTCCTGTTTCCGCTGGGGCTTGCCTACATGACCTACGGCGTCGTGCGGGCCGTCTTGCTCGGCTTCTTCAAGGCTCCCGCCGAGGATGAGGAAGCGGAGATCGCCGGCCCCATCGTGATCGACGAATCCGACCAGCACCTCCGTGGCTCGCGCGGCGGGCGCGGCGGAGGAGGAGGGGACCCCGGAGCGGCATGAGCGCCTACACCGTTGAAATCCGAGTGATGCCCCGGGCGTCGCTGCTCGATCCCCAGGGCCAGGCGGTGCAACACGCGCTCCAGGCGCTCGGGTTTGGGGACGTCGGGAGCGTGCGGGCGGGCAAGCATCTGGTGCTGCAGGTCCAGGCCGCCACGCGCGAGGAGGCCGCAGCCAAAGCGCGCACGATGTGCGACCGGCTGCTCGCCAACCCGGTGACCGAGGATTACGAATGCAGCGTGTCGCCGTAGTCGTCTTCCCCGGCTCGAACTGCGATGCCGACACGCTCGACGCCGCGCGTGCCGCAGGGTCGGACGCCTATTACGTCTGGCATCGCGACACCGACCTGAAGCAGGCGGATGCCGTGATCCTGCCGGGCGGTTTCAGCTATGGCGATTATCTGCGCTCCGGCGCGATTGCCCGCTTCTCGCCAGTCATGCGTGCCGTGACCGCACACGCCCGCGCAGGTGGAGCGCTCCTCGGGATCTGCAACGGATTTCAGATCCTGTGCGAGGCCGGGCTGTTGCCGGGCGCCCTGATGCGGAATGCGCGCCTCAAGTTTCTGTCGCGCCCGGTGCATGTCCGGGTCGAAGCTACCGACACGCCGTTCACACGGGAGTACGAGCGGGGCGAGGAGCTGTGGCTCCCGATTGCCCATGGCGACGGACGCTACGTGGCCGATACGCAGACCGCGGCGGAGCTCGAAGCGCAGGGCCAGGTCGTCTTGCGGTACATCACCGAAAACCCGAATGGTTCGGTGCAGGATATTGCCGGTGTGTGCAACGCCGGCCGGAACGTGGTGGGGATCATGCCGCATCCGGAGCGGCGTAACGCTCCGGTTCTGGGTGGCCAGGATGGCGCCCGCGTCTTCCTCTCTCTGGAGGCTCGGAATGCGACGCAGCACGCTGGCGATATGCGCGCTGTTGACGGTCGCCACCTTAGGGTGTGAGCAGGTCGACACGGCGAAGGCGAAGCTGAAGCTGGCGTGGGACAAGTTGCGCGGCCGCTCGACGGCATCCGCGCCGCCCGCGCCGGTGCGCCCCGCCCCGGATACGGCCGCTGCCCGCATTGCCGCGGAGCAGCAGCAGGCCCGGCCGCGTCCCCCCGCCGCCCCGCAGGGCGGCGACCCGCTCACGCGTGACGTGCCCTACATCTCCGACGATACCGGAACGGTGAACCCGGGGATGAGCGAGCGCGAGGTCTACGAGCTCTGGGCCGCGCCGGCCGCGGTGCGCCGCGTCGGTTCGTACACGTATCTGTTCTTCCGCAATGGCTGCGAGTACACGTGTGGCACGATGGACGTCGTCACGCTCGAGAACGGCCGCGTGGTGGACGCGATCGTACGCTGGGACGGGCATCGCTATTCCGGCGAATCGTCGTCGCCGCAGGGCAAGGTGCCGTTCGCGAATCCTGGTGGTGAGCAGCTGCAGGTGACGCCGCCTCCACCTCCTCCACCACCTCCACAACCTCCACCGTCCTCGACAACGGGCAGTCCATGACCGACAAACCCAGTAAGAACGAAGACGAGTACTTCGCGCGACGCGACGCGGAGCTGCTGCGCCAGCAGCGTGAGACGGCTCGCAAATCCGCCGTCGAGCTCGAGCGCAAGTCACACTTCATGAAATGCCCCAAGTGCGGCTGGGACCTGATCACCGGCGACTGGGACGGCATTCAGATCGACCAGTGCACGAACTGCCACGGGATCTGGTGCGACGCGGGCGAAGTGGAAGAGATCCTCAAGCGGCGCATCCAACCGAACATCCTGGGACGGATCTTCCGGGCGGTCGCAAAGGGCGTGACCAGATCGTGACCGATCCGAAGATCACGCCCGAGCTGGTGCAGGAGCACAACCTTACAACCGAAGAATACGAACGCATCACGGCGATGCTCGGCCGGACGCCGACCTTCCCCGAGCTGGGCATCTTTTCCGCGCTCTGGAGTGAGCACTGCTCCTACAAACACTCCAAACCGATTCTCAAGACGTTTCCGACGACCGGCCAGCACGTCGTTCAGGGTCCCGGCGAAAACGCCGGAGTGCTGCGCTTGCCGGGCGGCTGGGCGGTTGCGTTCAAGATCGAATCCCATAACCACCCGTCCGCGGTCGAGCCGTATCAAGGCGCCGCGACCGGTGCGGGCGGTATCTTGCGCGACGTGTTCACCATGGGCGCACGGCCCGTCGCGCTGCTCAACAGCCTGCGCTTCGGCCCGCTCGATGAGCCGCGCAATCGCTATCTGTTTGGGGGTGTGGTCAAAGGGATCGGCGACTACGGGAACTGCGTCGGCGTTCCCACGCTCGGTGGTGAGGTGGACTTCGCGCCGGGCTACTCCGGCAACCCCCTCGTCAATGCCATGTGCGTCGGCGTGCTCAAAGAGCAGGACCTCATCAAGGCCGCGGCGCACGGCGTCGGGAACGTGCTGCTCGCGGTGGGATCGCGCACCGGGCGCGACGGGATCCACGGCGCGTCGTTCGCGTCCGAGGAGCTGACGCACGAGAGCGAACAGCGCCGCCCCCAGGTCCAGGTCGGCGATCCGTTCACGGAGAAACTGCTGCTCGAGGCCAGCCTCGAGTTGATCGCGTCCGGGCACATCGTCGCGATTCAGGACATGGGCGCCGCGGGACTGACGTCCTCGTCTGCGGAAATGGCGGCGCGCGGCGGCGTCGGCGTGGAGATCGAGCTCGATAAGGTCCCCGTGCGCGAAGCCGACATGACGCCGTACGAGATCCTGCTGTCGGAATCGCAGGAGCGCATGCTGGTCGTCGCGCAGGCCGACCGGGTGAAAGAGGTCCAGGCCATCGCGGCGAAATGGGAGCTCGACGCGACGCCGATCGGCAAGGTCACCGGCGACGGGATGTATCGCTGCACCTGGAAGGGCAAGGTCGTCGTCGAGATCCCGGGCCAACGCCTCGTCGAGGACTGCCCGGTGTATTATCCGGAAGCGAAGGAAGATCCGCGCATCGTGGAGCTTCGGAACTCTGCACCGGACGCCGCACGCCGGTACACGCCGTTAGACGCTTTACTCACGCTGTTGGATTCACCCTCCATCGCCAGCAAGCGCTGGGTCTTCGAGCAATACGATTCGACGGTCCAAGCCAGCACTGTCATAGCCCCGGGCGGCGATGCGGGGCTGATTCGCGTGCGCCACGAGGAATTCGGGATCGCCGTCAAAACGGACTGCAACAGTCGTTACGTGCGACTCGACCCCTACGAGGGAGGCAAGGCCGCCGTCGCGGAATCGGCCCGCAACGTCGCGTGCACGGGCGCGCAACCCATCGGCATCACCAACTGCCTGAATTTCGGAAGTCCTGAGCGGCCCGAGGTGTTCTACCAATTCCGCGAGGCGGCTCGCGGGATCGCGGACGCCTGCCGAGCGCTCGAGACTCCGGTGACCGGCGGGAACGTGTCGTTCTACAATGAGAGTCCGACGGGCTCCGTCGATCCGACGCCGGTAATCGGCATGATCGGCCTGATTGCTCACGCCGCTCGCGCTGTACCCAGCCACGCGCGCACCTCCGGCGACGTGATCTTCATCCTGGGCGAGACTCGCGCCGAGCTCGGCGCATCGGCGTATTGGGAGGTCTGCCACGAGTTCGTCGGTGGCCAGCCGCCGAGGGTCGATCTCGACGCCGAGCGCCGGCTCATTTCGTTGCTCGTCACAGGCGCTGACCGGGGATTGTTCAGATCAGCCCATGACTGTTCGCACGGCGGCCTCGCCGTAGCGCTCGCCGAGGTCGCCATGGGTGGGCCCTATCAGGAATCCGGCTTCGGCCTCGACATTGATTTGACCACGTACCACGCACCACTGACCACGCACCAGCTTCTGTTCAGCGAATCCCATGGCCGTGCGGTGATCACCTGTCCACCCGAGCGCGCGGCGGCGGTCCAGGCGCTCGCAGGCGAACTCGGAGTCCCGGCGCTGCGTTGTGGCAGCGTGGGAGCGCGCGACGGGTCCTTCCGCATCGCGCTGCGAGACGGGACGATCGAGGAGTCTGTCGGCCGGTTGCGACACGTATATTTCAGCGCCATCCCACGACGCATGGGAGATTGACCGGGGGGGAACGATGTGCGGCATCATCGGCGTAGCGGGCGTGAAAGACGCCGCGCGCGTCACCTATCTGGGACTTTACAGCCTCCAGCACCGCGGCCAGGAATCCTCCGGGGTGGTCGCCGTGGATGCGGCCGGGGTCGCGCGCGCGCATCGCGGCATGGGGCTCGTCTCCGACGTGTTCAGCGAGGAGATCCTGGCGAGCATTCCCGGCGACGTCGCGATCGGCCACACCCGCTACTCGACCGCCGGCACCTCGGTCCTCGCGAATGCCCAACCGATCCTGGCCGGCTATCACGAGGGTCCGCTCGCGCTGGCGCACAACGGCAATCTCACGAACGCCGACGCGCTGCGCGGCGACCTCGTCGCGAAGGGCTCGATCTTCCAGACCTCATCCGACAGCGAAGTGCTGATCCATCTGATCGCGCGCTCGGAAGCGCGTGAGCCCGAGGATCAGCTGCTCGACGCGCTCGAGCGGGTCGAAGGCGCCTACTCGCTGGTCGTGACGATCGGCCGGACGCTGTACGCCATCGTCGATCCGCGCGGATTCCGGCCCCTGTGGCTCGGCAAATTGGGCGGTGGTTACATCGTGGCTTCGGAGACGTGCGCGCTCGATTTGATCGGTGCCACGGTCGAGCGGGAGCTCGGGCCCGGCGAATTCCTGCGAATCCAGGGCTCCCCACCCGAGGTCGATCGGCTGCCGTCGCTTGCGGCCAAGCCGCATCAGCGCTGCATCTTCGAGCTGGTGTACTTCTCGCGCCCAGACAGCACGATCTTCGGCCGCTCGGTCGACCGCGTGCGGCGCGCGCTGGGACGCGAGCTGGCGCGCGAGCATCCGGCGGACGGGACCGACTGCGTCTTC
>DASTDR010000659.1:0-2611 GCA_035710265.1 Gemmatimonadales bacterium
GGACCAACGCTTGCTGACCGCATCAAGGAAGGACCGATTCCCGTTGACGAAGCCCTGCCCATCGCCAGGCAGATTGCAGAGGCGCTCGAAGCGGCGCACGAGCAGGGCATTGTCCACCGCGACCTGAAGCCAGCCAATATCAAGCTGCGGCCGGACGGCGCGGTGAAGGTGCTGGACTTTGGCTTGGCCAAGGCGCTGGAGCCGGCCGCATCGTCCGCGAACCTGTCCGAGTCGCCCACCATCACGAGCCCCGCAATGACGCAGCGTGGCGTCATTCTCGGCACGGCCGCCTACATGAGCCCCGAGCAGGCGAAGGGACGAACCGCCGACAAGCGCAGCGACGTGTGGGCGTTTGGAGCGGTGCTCTTCGAGATGCTCACAGGGCGGCGAGCATTCGTGGGTGGCGACGTTTCCGAGGTGTTGGCGTCGGTGTTGGCGCGGGAACCGGACTGGGCGTTGCTGCCCGCTGGCCTGTCGCCCACGCTCGCGACCTACATCAAACGCAGTCTGCACAGGGACCCGAAGCAACGCATCGGTGACGTGCAGAGCATGCGTTTGGCGCTGGAGGGTGGGTTGGAGGCAGCCGCGGGGCCGACGGTCACCTCGCAGGCCGCCGTAACTCGGACCCCAGTCAGTTGGCGCGCAGCGATGCCGTGGGTACTGGCCGGCGTGGTCGCCGGGGGCCTTCTCGTGTGGGCTGTGATGCGGTCCGAGTCTGCGCCGTCCGCATCCGTGAGGCGCTTGTCCCTTCCGCTTGCCGCCAATGAATCGTCGTTCACCGGCGTAGCGCGACATGTTGTCGCCATCTCACCGGATGGGGCCCGCGTCGTCTATAGCGCCAACGACAGCCTCTCGCTCCGGTCGTTGGACCAGTTGCAGGCGACACCGATACCCGGCGCGAACGGCGCCCGTGAACCGTTCTTCTCCGACGACGGTCAGTGGATCGGCTTTTTTGCGGGCGGCCAGCTCAAGCGGGTGTCGGTGAGCGGTGGGGCACCGGTGACGCTCGGCGCGGTGGCTCCCCTGTTCGGCGCTTCCTGGGCAGCCGACGGCACAATCCTCGTTGGCCAGGGATCGCAAGGGATCTGGCGGGTGCCCGCCGAGGGTGGCACGCCCGAAATGCTGATTCAGGTGGAAAACGGCGAAATGGCACACGGCCCGCAGATGCTGCCGGGTGGCGAGTGGCTGCTTTTTACGCTGCGCCCCAGCCGTGCGAGCTCCTGGAACGAAGCGCAGATCGTGATGCAGTCGCTGGCAACCGGCGAGCGAAGGGTTTTGATTGAAGGTGGGCTGGATGGCCGGTACCTGCCGACGGGACATCTGGTCTATGGCCTGAAAGAGACGTTGCTGGCGGTGCCGTTCGATCTCGGGGCGGGGCGCGTCACCGGCGGAGCGGTGCCGCTTGTCGAGGACGTCGCGGGAACGGGAGGTGCGCTCGGTGCCGTGCACTTCAGCGTGGCGAGCGACGGGACTCTGGTCTATGCGACGGGGGATCTTCTGGTGGGAGGGGCAGGTGGCCTGCGGACGCTGGTCTGGGTGGATCGACAGGGACGGGAAACGCCACTGGCGGCGCCGCCGCGGGGGTACGTTTATCCGCGCCTCTCGCCGGACGGGACGCGTGTGGCGCTCGACGTGCGCGACACCCAGAGTGCGCCGGACATCTGGATCTGGGATGTCGCCCGTGAAACGCTCACGCGCTTGACGTTCGACCCCGGAAGCGACCGATCCCCCGCCTGGTCGCCCGACGGCCGACGAATCGCCTTTTCGTCACAGCGTGATGGCAGTCTCGGGAACCTGTTCTGGCAAGCGGCGGATGGCACAGGTGCGGCGGAGCGGCTGGCGGAGGGTGAGCGCGACATGTTCCCCACCTCCTTTTCGCCCGACGCCTCACAAATTCTGATCAACGTGGCCACGGGCGGCGCCACCGGCGGACAGGGCGAGAACGACGACATCGCCGTCGTCTCGCGTGAGGCGGAGGGTCGCGAGACACCCCTGCTGGCGACGATGTTCGGGGAGCGAAACGCGGAGGTGTCGCCCGACGGTCGGTGGTTCGCGTACGAATCGGACGAATCGGGACGCGAGGAGATTTACGTGCGGCCGTTCCCCGACGTGCAAGGTGGACGATGGCAGGTGTCCGCCGGCGGCGGCACGCGCCCCCTGTGGGCGCGGAACGGACGCGAGCTCTTCTACCTTGTTCCTCCCGGGCGCGTCATGAGCGTGCCCGTGCAGGATGGCGCGAGCTTTGTGGCCGGCAATCCGAAGCTCGTTTTCGAAGGTTCGTATCTTGCGCCCAATACGAGTCGCACCTACGATGTCTCGCCCAACGGCGAGCGGTTTCTGATGATCAAGGAAGCGGCGAGTTCGAGCTCGAACGAGACTTCGGCGCGGCCAAGCATCATCGTGGTGCAGGGCTGGTTCGAGGAGCTGAAGCGACGCGTGCCGGTCCCATAAGCTCCCAATCCGAGAGGTCAGGCTGCCCGCGTGTCGCCGCGCACCTTCCAACGTCGGTCGAATCCCGGTGGGGACGCTTCCTCCACGCGGCTTGAAATTTTCGAATGAAATCAATTCTTCCCTGGGTATCAGTTGCCGGGGATGCCACTACCTGTACTTG
>DASTDR010000660.1:0-2868 GCA_035710265.1 Gemmatimonadales bacterium
CGTCGGCGCCGCCGGAGTGCAGCGCTACTTCACGGTCATGACCGAATGCGCGACGGCGTCGAAGCTGAGGGTCGGAGCGAAGTAGCAGTCAGAGGAATTTCGTCATGCGCATGATGCGTTTCGTGGTTGCCACGTGTCTCACGTTCTGGGTTGCTTACGGTGTGCACGCACAGCAGGCCGCGCAGCCGCCGAACGCCACGGGCGCTCAAGGCGGCGGTCGCGCCGCCGGACCGCGTGGCGGTGGAACACCGGGTCAGTTGGTTGGCGGTTCGGGCACGGTGGCGATGACGCCCGTCGATGCGCGAGGTTGGGGCTGGCAGGTGAAGGCGTCGGTGAACCCGACGACGCCGCGGCCGTTCTACAACAAGGCCAAGGAGCTGCTGTTCCAGGACAAGCAGGTCACCAGCTACACCATTTCAAGCTTCAACCCTGACCTGTACTGCGAGGTCCGCACGCACTTCGACTTCGTCTGGTTCGAGATGCAGCACAGCACGATGTCGTGGGACGAAGTGCGCCGCATGATACTCACGTGCCCCGGCGTCGACGGCGCGGCGCCGTTCATCCGCATGCCAGACGCACTGGAGTCGAGCATTCAGAAAGCCACCGACCTCGGCGCAATCGGGATCATCGTGCCGACCGTGGACGACAACATGCTCGTGACTGTGATGATCGAAACCCTTGAAGGCGTTGCCAACGCCGAGGAGATCGCTGCCACTGCCGGCGTCGACGTCATCATCCTCGGCAACAACGACCTGTCCTCCTTCTCCGGTTGGCAGCAGAACCACCCTCGTTATCAGGATGCGTTGATCAAGGTTCGGAACGCGGCGCTCAAGTACGGCAAGTACTACGGCAACGCCGGGCAGCAATATCTGAACGGCTATGCCGTCAGCGCCGACACGCGCCTGGTCCAGGATGGCCCGGCACGGGATGGTTGGCAGCGGCCCGGTCGCGGCGGCGCGCCCGGTCGCGGCGCGGCGCCTGCGCCCGGCGGTCGAGGTCGCGGCGACAGCGCACCCGAAGAACCGGAGCCGGTGATCGGACCCCCGGCCGGTGCGCCGCCAACGACGACTGCGCCCGGCGGCCGCGGCAAATAGATACGAGAGTCACGATGCGTCACTCGCGCCGTGTCGTCGGCGGCCTCGTCATCACCGCGTGCGCTGCGCTCGCTGCACAGCAGGGCCCTGCACGTTCGTCTGCATCCGGCGTTTACACCGCTGAACAGGCAGCAGCCGGCGAGAAGATCTATTTCGAGACGTGCGCCGGCTGCCACGGGGGTGATCTCGGTGGCATCGAGCGCGCGCCGGCGCTCGCCGGCAGTTCGTTCTTCGACTCGTGGCAGGGCCGGGACCTGCGCCTGCTGCGTGAGCGCATCGACACCATGCCGCCGACAGCGCCGAAGAGCCTCTCTGACGCCGACGCGATGGCGCTGCTGGCATTCCTTCTGCGCTCGTCGGACATGCCGAGCGGCACGGCGACGCTGCCGTCCGATCGCGGCGAGCTCGCCAGGATTGTCTTCGGCCGAGGGACAGCGGCCGCCGTGCCAGCACCGCCCGCATCGGCCGCCGCACCGATCGTCCGAGCGCCGGCCACAGGGACAACAGGCCCGTCACTCGAGTGGACGACGTACGGCGGCAACCTCGCGAGCCATCGCTACTCGCCGGCGGATCAGATCACGAAAGACAACTTCAACAGGCTGCAGATCACGTGGCGATTGAAGACCGACGTCTTTGGACCGCGACCCGACACGCTGTACTCCGCGACACCGCTGGTGATCGGCCCCACCTTGTATACGACGGCGGGCATGCGCCGTGCCGCCATCGCGCTGAACGCAGCCACCGGCGAGATGCTCTGGATGCACGCGGAGGACGAAGGCCGTCGCGGGGACAACGCGATCCGCAACGGCGCGGGCCGGGGCCTCGCCTACTGGGCAAGCGCTGACGGCGCGGATCGCCGGATCATCTACGTCACTCCCGGCTATCGTCTGCTGGCGCTCGATGCGAAGACCGGCGTTCCTGTTCCGGCGTTCGGTCGTAATGGCGCAGTCGATCTCAAACTCGACAACGACCAGGAGATCGATCTCGACACTGGCGAAATCGGTCTGAACGCCACTCCGCTGATCGTCGGCGATGTCGTCGTCATCGGCGCCGCGCACCGCCCTGGATCCGCGCCGCGGACGATGAAGAACACCAAAGGCTACGTCCGTGGGTACGACGTGCGAACGGGAACACGTCTCTGGATTTTCCACACGATCCCGAAGCAGGGCGAGTTCGGATACGACACCTGGCTCGAGGGTTCGGCCGAATACAACGGCAACACCGGTGCGTGGGCGCAGATGAGCGCGGACCCGGAGCTCGGACTCGTCTACGTGCCCACCGAAATGGCAACCGGCGATTACTACGGTGGACACCGGCCCGGCAACACCCTGTTCGCCGACAGCATCGTTGCCCTCGATGTGAAGACCGGCAAGCGCAAGTGGCATTACCAGACCGTGCATCACGACGTGTGGGACTGGGATCTCCCCTGCGCGCCAATGCTGTTCGACCTGCGCATGAACGGTCGAATCGTCAAGGCGCTGGCGCAGCCGACGAAGAGCGCGTTCCTCTTTGTGTTGAATCGGGAGACCGGTGAGCCGATCTGGCCAATCGAGGAGCGGCCGGTTCCGCAGTCGGACGTACCGAAGGAGAAGACCAGCCCGACGCAGCCGTTCCCGACGCGGCCGTCACCGTTCGATCGGCAGGGGGTCACAGAGAACGACCTGATGGACCTCACGCCTGCGCTCAAAGCAGAGGCGCTCGAGATCGTCAAACGCTACAAGATCGGGCCGATCTTCACGCCGCCTGTCGCCAGCAGCATTGAAGGCCCGCTGGC
>DASTDR010000661.1:0-2617 GCA_035710265.1 Gemmatimonadales bacterium
CCCCCGTGTCCGATTCGTCGAACACCACGGCCACCTGCGCGTTGGCGCGAGCCGCCCAGCGGCCCTCGGCATCCGGCGGGTGCAGATCGAGCACCGTGGTACCCCTGATCCGGATCGCCAGGCGCTGATTCTGGATGAATGTCGTGATGTCGAGCCCGCTGTCGGACCGGTACGTGCCCAGGAACTTGTCGAGCCGCGCGAGATCGATCTCGGGCGCCTCCACGACGCCTTCCCTCAGCGCCTCGAAATTCATCCCCTGCTGGTGCACGTTGATCGCGACGACCTCGCCGGTTCCGTTGCGCCGGAACGAGACGGCGATCTGGTCGGTGAGCGCAAATTGCCAGCGCCCCTGCGCGTCCGGCGGGTTCAACGCGAAGAGCGTCTGCGACGGGATGTTCAGCGCCAATCCGCCCTCGCGGGTCTGGACCGTGAAGATCTCGTTCGAGAATGTGGCGAAGTTCGCGACGTACCGGCCGAGGTACGGCGACACGTCGCCCGCGTCCAGACCGGCCTGAGCTGGCGCGTCCCCGAGCAGAATGCCCGGAACCAGGTTGGCCGCGAGCCCGCCGAGCAGCGAAGCGTTCTGGTTGACGAGCACGACGATGCCGAGATCCGACTTGGGGAGCAGCGCGACCATGGCGCTATGGCCGGGAACCTGGCCCTCATGCAGGATGAGGGGCTGTCCGCGCCACTCGCTCAGCATCCATCCCATGCCGTATCCCATGCTCGCGTTCATGGCGATCTGCCGCGTCCACATCTCGGCGAGCGTCTCCGCGTGGATCAGAGGCTTCCCATTCACCTGGCCCTTGGCCAGCAGGAAGCGGAGCCACTTCGCCATGTCCAACGCGGTGGAGCTGATGGAGCCGGCGGGCCCGATCCTGTCCAGGGAGCTGAGCCCGCGCTCGTACTGCTCGGGCTCCTCGTTCGTCCCGGTTTCCTTGTGCCAGGTGTAGCCACGGGCCAGATCGGGCATGGCACTGGCGCGGCGGGCCGATGTCTCTGTGTTCGTCATGCCGAGCGGAGTGAGGATCCGCGAACGCGTCAGCTCGTCCCAGGTGCGCCCCGCGGCCGCAGCCGCTGCCCACCCGGCCGCCAGGTACTGTTCGTTGTTGTAGTGGAACCGCCGGCGAAACGGGGAGAACGGCTCGGCCTGCGAGGCCTGGCGAAGGATCTCCTCGGACGACAGGGCGCCGCCCGCCAACAACATGCTCATGCGCGGAAAACCGGTTCGATGGCTGAGCAGGTCACGAAGGGTCGCGCGAGCGGCGGGGTCGTCGCTGTTGACGGCCAGTTTGAAATACGGCAGATGCTGGTCGGCCGGGTCGTCCCAGCGCATCAGGCCCTCGTCCACCAGCATCCCGACGAGCGTCGCCGTGAACGCCTTGGTGGTCGAGCCGATGAAGAAGCGGGTCTCGGGCGTCACGGCAGTCTTGCCGGGGACGTTCGCCAGGCCGAATCCGCGGGCGAAGATCAGCTCCCCGCCCCGCACGATGGCCACTGCCGCGCCGGGTGCGTGCTGGTCGATGCGGTTGCGCTCGATCTCGGCCGCGACCCGCTCGAGCCGTGCCTCCAGTGTCGGCGCCGCGGTCGCGGCCGGCGCCTGCGCCGACGCCGGGATCGGCGCGGCTGCGAGCGCCGAAAGCACGGCGATCGCCACGAACGTACGTCTCTGAGTCCTTCGAAACATCATGGAGATCTCCTTCACGTGTGGCGAATGCGGCTGAACGACCAGGGCGCCAGGACGCTGACCGTCAGCGGCAGCAGCACCAGCGACAGCATCCAGGCAGCGTTCATAGCGGACAGTCCGGCGAGCGACACGCCCGCCGCACGCAGCCTCGTCAGCCACGCCGCCGCGAATGCCGCCGACACCAGGACCGCGCTACACGTCTGGCGCAGCGTCAGCAGCTGCTCCGCGAACCCCCGCCACAGGAGATATCCAGTCGCGAGCACGATCGCTGACGCGGCCACCCACGTCGTCGCTCTGAGGATCGCGCCGAGCGGGATCTCCGGTCCGATCCCGCGTTGTCCGGCCAGCGCCAACAGGACCAACGCGAGACCGTAAAGCAAGAGCAGCAATGCCGCGATTTGCACGCGGCGGGAATAGCGGGTCCAAAGCGCTCCAAGCACGGCGAACGCCGCGACCCAGATGACGACACCAACCCCCGCCACGACCACCAGTGAAAGCTGCTCGTACCCGGTCAGCGCTGTGATGGCGCCATTGATTACAGACAGCTGACTGTTCAAAGGCACGCTCCACATCTGCATGAAGACCGCATCGCCCAACAGTGGCATCGATATCCATGCGCTTACGCCGATCGCGATGATTGCGGCCAGGACGCAGAGCGACTTCACGAGTACTTTAAGGAGAGCCAGCTGCGCGGTGCCGTGCGCATGAGTCGCCTCGAATGCGCTCATGTACGCGCGTCCTTGTCTCCGGCGAATGCCGAAGGCATTTCCCGCGAGGACCAGTACGGTCAAGAGCGAGAGCGGCGCAAGGAGCGGAGGCAATGCTCGGGCGTAGAAGCATTCCCTGATCGGGCAAGGCACACGAGGGTCCGCATTGAGCGCAGCATCGATGGGCCCGCTGACCGCCGACAACAGCAGAATCACGATCGCG
>DASTDR010000662.1:0-3685 GCA_035710265.1 Gemmatimonadales bacterium
TACCCCGGGCCTCACACCGCCGAGGCTGACGCGACGAAGCGGATGGGGAGCATGGTGCCCAGCGCCGACATCGCCAGCCTCACGCAGCTGCGCACCGACGGCAGCTCGCGCGACGTCATCCAGCTCTCACCGGGGCGCGACGTGCACATCGGGCGCGAGCGCGGCGACTGGATTTTCCCCTACGATCCCTCCATGAGCGCGCAGCATGCGACGGTGCGCTCCGAGGACGCGGATTTCGTCCTGGTGGACGACCACAGCCGCAACGGCATCGCGATCGCGGCGCGTGGCGCGATGCAGCTGCAGCACGGCTCGCGCATCATGGTCGGGGACAAGCTGCTGCGCGTCGAGCTCCCCGGTGGAGGTCCCCCCCCCGGCGGCCAAGCCGCATGAAGATCTGCCCCGTCTGCTCCACCGAATACCCTGATGACGTGAAGTTCTGTCCCAACGACGGGCAGACGCTGCGCTCGGCGGCCCCGGCCAACGATCTCGTCGGCCAGGTCGTCGCCGATCGCTATCACGTCGTGAAGAAGCTGGGTGAAGGCGGCATGGGTCAGGTCTATCTCGCCGAGCACGTGAAAATGGGCCGGCGCAGCGCGATCAAGGTGATGAATCCCTCGATGGTGCACGATCCCGACGCGGTCGCGCGCTTCAACCGTGAGGCATCGAACGCCAGCCGCATCACCCACCCCAACGTGTGCGCGATATACGATTTCGGCGAGACCCCCGACGGGCTCATCTACCTCGCGATGGAATTCATCGAGGGCGAGCCGCTGACCGACCTGCTCGAGCGCGACGGAGCTCTCCAGCTGGCACGCGCCACCAGCATTTTTCTCCAGACCGCCGAGGCGCTGCAGGCCGCTCATGATCTCGGCATCGTGCACCGCGATCTGAAGCCGGACAACATCATGTTGAGCCGCCGCAAAGGCGGCGGCGACACCGTGAAGGTCGTGGACTTCGGGATCGCGAAGGCGGTCGGGGGCGACGACGCCGGCCAGAAAGTCACCAAGACCGGCTTGGTCGTCGGGACGCCGGAATTCATGAGCCCGGAGCAACTCTCCGGCGACAAGCTCGACGGCCGCAGCGACCTCTACTCGCTGGCGTTGGTCTTTTACCGCATGCTGAGCGGCAAGTTGCCCTTCGAAGCCACCACCGTACAGGAAACGATGATCAAGCGGCTGACCGACGAGCCGATCACGCTCGCCGAGGCGCGGCCCGACCTGTCGTTCCCCGCCGGCCTGCAGCCGGTGATCGATACCGCGCTCGCCCGGACGCCCGCAGAGCGCTACCAGAGCGTTGCGAAGTTCGCGGCCGACGTCGCGGCGATCACTGGCAGGCCCGAAGCGCGCTCCGTCCCCCACACCGAGGCAAAGACGCAGCTGCTCGATCCGAGCCGTGCGGCCGGACCGACGACGCGCATTTCGGCGCAGACTGCCACGCCGAGGAAGAAGCGGTCGTTCGTCCCGGTGGCCCTGGGACTCGTGATCGTACTGGTGGGCGGCGGTGCATGGGTCGTGCTGAGCGGCGGAAACAAGGCAAGCGGCACGCCGCCCGACAGTCTCCCCGCCGTGTCGCACGACACGGCGAAGCTCGCGGCCCGTTCCGATACTACCGCTCGAGCCAATCGCCAAGGTGGTAACACGACGCCGCCTCGTGTGACGCGGATCAATCCTGCGCAAGCCAACACTTTGCTCGAAGACCTGTTTGAGAAATTCGATTCGAAGGCAATTGCCGCCGTCAGCGCGCGAGACTCAGCACAGCACGTTCTCAACACCCGAGGCATCACCACGGCTGATTCGGCGTTTGCAGCATTCATCCTCGCGAACGTGGAGGCGAAACTGGAGGATCAGGAACCGAGGCGTGGCCATAAGGCCACCGCGGTTGGATGGGCGCAGCTGGCCGCGAGGCTGGAGCCCACGAATCGTGCGTATCAACGGATTGCCCAAGACCTGGGCGAGCCCTAGGTATGTTCGGGCGCTCTAACAAGGCCATTCGCGTCGAGGTCTTCGGCAAGACCGACCTCGGCCGCACGCGCGATCACAACGAGGACCGCTTCCTCGTCGCCGACCTGACGCGCAAGGCGGCGTCGTTACTGCCGGAAGTGCGGCAGCACGACATCGGCCCGCGTGGCACATTGCTGGTCGTCGCCGACGGAATGGGCGGCGCGGCGGCGGGCGAGCTGGCCAGCGAAATGGCGACCGCCACGATCTACGATCACCTCATGAAGACGTGGAACGCCGAGGACGACACGACGCCGCAGCGCTTCGCGTACCGGCTGAAGGAAGCGGTCGAGGTCGCGAACGCGAGCATTCACGCGCACGCGAAGGCGCACCCCGAAGTCCGGGGCATGGGAACGACGACGACCGCCGCCGGCGTCTTGAACGATCATCTCTACCTGACCCAGGTAGGCGACAGCCGGGCGTATCTGATTCGCGGCGGGCAGGCGCATCAGATCACCAAGGATCAGTCGCTGATGCAGCGGCTCGTGGAAGCGGGCGAGCTGACCGAGGAGGAAGCGGCGCAGAGCGAGCGCCGCAACATCATCCTGCAGGCGCTGGGACCCGATCCGAAAGTCAAAGTCGACCTCACCCATCAGGAGGTCCGGCGCGGCGACATCCTGGTGCTTTGCTCGGACGGTCTCTCGGGCCAAGTCAAGAAGGACGAGATCGGCAAGATCGTGACCCAGGCGAAGGATTTGAGCGCGGCGTGCGAGCAGTTGATCGCGCTCGCGAACGAGCGTGGCGGTCCCGACAACATCACGGTGGTGATCGCGCGGTTCGATGGCGACGGACTGCGCTTCTCCGGGAGTGGGACGCAGGAAGATGTGGGCCACCAGGTCTATCCCTTGATCGACACGGAGACGAGCACCGAGCCCGTGCCCGTCTACAAGGGCAGCCGGCCGCCCGTCCCCAACAAAGAGACGCGCCAGCAGACCCGAACGCTGGTCCTCGCCATGGTCGCGATCATCGCCGCGATCGTCTGGTTCCTCACGCGGACGCAGTGAAAGCCCAGTTCAAGTTTCTCTCCGGCGCCCGCGCGGGTCAGATCGAGGCCTTCCGCAAGGGCTACATCGGCCTGGGGCGCCATCCGCTGTCCGACGTGCGCTTCGACGCCGAGCGCGATCTCGACGTGTCGTCGCGCCACGCCGCGATCGTGCGCAAGACGGAAGGGTTCGTCCTCCAGGACCTCGGCAGCCGCAACGGCACGTTCGTCAACGGCAAGCGCATCACGGGCGACACGCTGTTGACCAACGGTGACGTCATCGGGTTCGGAGCGAACGGGCCGGCGCTCGAGTTCGGCGTCATCGAGGCCGAGGCGGACCTGCCCCCCACGGCAGCGGCGGAAGGCCTCGCGGAACGGGCATCCTCGCCGCGCGAGATCTATCACGCCGCGCGGCCCTCGGTGCGGCAGAGCACGGGGATTCGGATCGCGGCCGAGGTCGCGCGCCAAACCGCGCAGCTGCGCCGTACTACGAAGGTCCTGATCGGGGTGCTGCTCGTCGTCGGCACGGGCTTTACGTGGATGCAGTTGGACGGCCGGCGGCGCGCGAACGAGCTGCTGCAGCTGCAGCTGCGTGCCGACAGCTTGATGCGCGAAGCGCGCGCGATGTCGTCGCATTTCCAATCGGAGCTGCAGGGCGTGCGCGATGCGCTGAAGGCATCGCAGGACGAGACCGCGCGCCTGCGGC
>DASTDR010000663.1:0-4260 GCA_035710265.1 Gemmatimonadales bacterium
CGAGAACTTCGAGGCGACGACGACCTATGCTCGGGAGTCCTGCTTGCGTTCCGTTGCTCATACGCACTCCTCCCACGAAGGGAATGGAGCAGCCTTGAGACGGAAGCGTCTTGACTACCGGGTGTCTGCAAAGGACCCGGCCGGGGATGACCCCCGCTGGCACCCACAGTAGCGCTCCGCGCCCGCGGCGTCAACGATCCGTTGTATCTTTCATCACTTTTGCGTGATACACATAACGCTAATTGAGCGACTTTGCCGCCTTGGTCCTTAGCTTGCCTACGCGCAACTCCACGCTGCGGATGCGCTTATGGCGGGCCCTAAAGCAGACTGGGTGCGGCGTCCTGCGCGACGGCGTGTACCTCCTTCCCTCCAGCGGGGGCAGCTACGAGGCACTCGCCAGGTTGGAATCGGAGATCCACGCCGCGGGCGGTTTCGCCATGACGGTCGAACTGGGCGCCAGGACGGCCGGGCAGCTTGCGGAGCTACGCAAGCTCTTCGACCGCGCCGGCGACTACGGGAAACTGGTCGGCAAGATTCGCGTCGCGAAGGCCTCGCTCGCTCGCCTGGGACCCCGGCGCGCGCAGACGCAGATGCTCCGGCTCGGACGCACACTAGAGAAGGTCGCGGCAATCGACTTCTATGCTGGCGAGGCCAAGGCGCAGGCGGAAGCAGCCCTGGCGGACGTCAAAGGCGCGTATCGAGCGGCGTATTTCGGCGCCGAGCCGCGCTTCTCCCGACGCAGGCCGCGGCGGTTCGATGCCGCGCGCTATCAGAAGCGCACCTGGGCGACGCGCAAGGCGCCGTGGGTCGACCGTCTCGCCAGCGCCTGGCTGATAAAGCGTTTCATCGATCGCGATGCCCGCTTTGCATGGATCGACCGCCCGAGCGACTGTCCCAAAAACGCCGTGGGCTTCGATTTCGACGGCGCTCAGTTCACCCACGTCGGAAAGCGGGTCACATTCGAGGTCCTGCTTTCGAGCTTCGGCCTGGAGACAGACTCAGCCCTCGCAGCCATAGGTGCCGCCGTCCACTTCCTGGACGTGGGCGGTATCCCTGTACCCGACGCCAAAGGGCTGGAAACGATGCTCAAGGGGGCGCGCGAGAAAGCACGGAGCGATGATGTCCTGCTTGCCGATGCGATGCGGACTTTCGACCTGCTCTATGCAGCCTACCGGATTGGCGGCGAGCGAGAAACGCCGACGCAATGAACCGTCCGATAGCGTTCTTATAGCAGCAAACGCTAGGGTAAGCCGCTCTTGTCCGCTGGCCACCGATTGCGCCGATTGGCACGATAACCTATGTAAATGGGCAATAATGCTATCTGGTGTTCCGTGCAACGGGAGACGACACTGGCGCCTCCTTCACACCACTGGAGCGGAAAAATGAAGCAATACATGATCGAGCGCGATATTCCCGGCGTCGGCGGGCTGGCACGTGACCAGTACAAAGACGTCGCCTCCACCTCAAATGGCGCACTGGCGAAGCTCGCCGGCAAGGCGCAATGGCTGCAGTCATACGTCGTTGCGGACAAGACGTTTTGCGTCTACCTCGCCGAGAACGAGGCGGCAGTGCGCGAGCACGCGCGGCTGAGCGGATTTCCGGCCACCAAGGTTACCGAAGTTCACAGCGTCATCAGCCCGATGACGGCGGTTTCTGGCTAAGGCAACGGCGGTGGCGCGGTTCGGGTGCCGCCTCCTCAATCATGATTTCTCTCGATAACGCAGGGCCGGGCCGCTTCTGCTGGGTCGATCTGGCTACCATCGATTTGGAGAAAGCTCGTAGCTTTTATGCACAAGTCTTCGGCTGGCGCACGTCGGAGAGGCGGGTGAACGGTGGCGCATTCTCCCTGCTGCAGCTCGCCGGACAGAACGTCGGCTCGATGTATCAGCTCGACCGAGGGGAGCGAGAACGCGGGGTACCGTCCCACTGGACGCCCTATGTACAGGTCGACGATATCCAAGAAGTCGTGCGCCGCGTGGCGCTCTTAGGCGGCTCGGTGCTCATCGGCCCGTTCCTCGTGTCCGACATCGCGCAAATCGCGCTTGTTCTCGACTCGGCCGGGGCCACCATTGGGCTGTGGCAGCCCGCCGCGAAAGGTGGGCGGTAACGCGGTCATGATTAGAGCAGCCGCTGGCAAGCGCGTCCTCGACGTCACTATCGTGCTTCTCGAAGGGGGATACGCATCGACCGCGATCGGTCCTCTGGAGGTGTTTCACTCCGCCGGGCTGTTATGGAATTGGCTCCATGGCGAGGCCGCAAAGCCTCGGTTTCGTGTGCGCACCGCTTCGATCGACGGTCGTGCGATAACGAGCCTCTGTGCACTAAGACTTAGGCCAGAGCTGGCGCTGCACGAGGTGCGGCACAGCGACATCATTATCCTGCCGGCATCCGGCTGGGATGTTCAGGAACGCATCGCCCGCAATACCGTGCTGCTCCCTTGGCTACGCAAATGGCACGCGCGCGGGGCGTACATCGCGGGGATCTGCAGTGGCGTCGCTTTCCTCGCGGAGGCCGGGCTGCTCGACGGCCGGCAGGCGACCACCCATTGGGGCGTGGCCGACGTGCTACGCGAACGCTACCCGAAGGTGCACTGGCGTACGGACGATTTCCTTACCGAGGACCGCGGCATTTTTTGCAGCGGTGGCGTTTACGCCTCGATCGACCTGAGCCTCTATCTAGTGGAGAAGTTTTGCGGGCACGAGATCGCCCTGCAATGCGCGAAATCGCTGCTCCTCAGCATGCCGCGGAGTCAGCAATCCGGATACTCGGTGCTGCCGCTAACGCGCCCCCATTCGGACGAGCGGATCAAGCGCGTAGAGGATTATCTGCAGCAGCATTTCGCGGACGGCGCGTCGGTCGACGCGCTTGCCGACCGCGCCGGCATGAGCCGGCGCAACTTCATTCGGCGCTTCAAGAACGCGACCGGCCGGCTGCCGGGCGCCTACATCCAGATGTTGCGCATTTCATCCGCCAAGGAAATGCTCGAGGGAGGCGACCAGGCGATCCAGACGGTCTGCGCGCAAGTCGGCTACGAAGACATCGCTTTTTTTCGCCATCTCTTCAAGCGCCACACGGGCATGACGCCGGGCGAATACCGAACCCGTTTCGCGCGGATGAGCTTCCAGCGCGGCGAGCTTTCTTCCTGACCGCTGGGCGGTCTCATTTCTGCTCAATTGCATGCCATCTGTCGTCGGTCCGGCTGAAGGAGCCGCGTCCGGAGAAAGACATCGTCGCCGAGTGATAGGCTTTTCTCGCCTGGCGCAGGGTGGTAAAGTTGTTGCCGCAGGATCTCAAGAATTGGGTATGCGCTCTTTCCAAGCCGTCGAGACGCTCGTCGTGGTAGTGGCAGTCAATTCCCTTCCTTGACCATCGTGCCCGCAGCGGGGCTCGGACAGCCTCGTCAACACTGCAATCTCAAGAAGGGGAAATGACGTGGCAACAGGCACAGTGAAGTGGTTCAACGACTCCAAGGGCTTCGGATTTATCACGCCGGACGACGGCGGCAAAGATTTGTTCGCTCATCACAGCTCGATCCAAGGTTCAGGCCACAAATCACTGAAGGAGGGTCAGAAGGTATCCTTCGACGTAACGCAGGGTCAGAAAGGCCCCGCCGCATCCAACATCAAACCGCTGTAATCGCCCTCGCGCGCACGACCAAAGGGGTCTGGGAGACCGGTGGCGGCCAGCAGGAACTCTCCCTCGCGGCTAGTGGCCGCCCGCTACGAGCCGCTCGATCTCGGCCGCGAGGGCCACGGCGTCGTCGCTGAAGTAATGCGTGTGGCCCCCCGCGCCGAGGCAGAGCTCGGTGCGGTCCCCGGCCCGGCGCGCCGCAACTCGCCCGTCCGGGCCGACGGTAGCAATCGTGAAGCGTGACGCGTCCGTGTGCGGTGTCCAGAGAAAGCGACCTACATAATCGCCCGAGCGGCAGGCATTGACCCATTCGGTTGCACCGACATCCGCAGCCGCCGGCCCGGCATTCGCGAAGCCCCGCTCCCGCGAGCTCATCCATCGATAGAGGAGCGGAAAGCGCTCCGCGTACAGGTCGCGCAGCGGCGAGCCTACGGTGACGAGCGCAATGCGCATTGCACCGACGATGTCCTGCAGGCGGCCCTGCACATGCAGGTAGTGGAAGAGCTCCGCGCTGATCACGCTGCCCTGGCTATGCGCGACGATCACGAGGCGCGCATAGCCCGCGTCGCGTAGATGGGAGAGCAATGAGGCATAGCGCGAATAGATGCGGGCCCGCGGCGGCTGCCGGTT
>DASTDR010000664.1:0-15398 GCA_035710265.1 Gemmatimonadales bacterium
GAGGAAGCTATGGCCAGGGATGTGATCATCTTCGATACGACGCTACGTGACGGCGAACAGGCACCCGGGAACGCCATGACCCCCGAGGCCAAGCTGCGCCTGGCCCGCCAACTCGACGCGCTCGGCGTGGACGTGATCGAAGCCGGCTTCCCGGCCGCCTCCCAGGGCGACCTGCGCGGGGTGCAACAGGTCGCCGACGCGGTGCGCCGGCCGATCATCGCCGCCCTGGCGCGCTGCCACGACCGCGATATCGACGCCGCGGCCGAGGCGCTCCAGGCCGCGCAACGCAAACGCATCCACGTGTTCATCGCCACGTCCGACCTGCACCTCGAGCACAAGCTCCGCATCGATCGCCGTACCTGCCTGGAGCGCATTCGCACGTCCGTGCGCCGCGCGCGCGCCGCTGCGACGGACGTCGAATGGTCCGCCGAAGACGCGACGCGCAGCGACCTCGACTTTCTGTGCGAGGCGGTTGCGGCCGCCATTGCCGAGGGAGCTACGACGATCAATCTGCCGGACACGGTGGGCTACACGACGCCGGGAGAATACGCCATGCTGTTTCGGGCCGTCCGCGACCGGGTGCCCGAGACCGAACACATCGTCCTGAGCGCGCACTGCCATGACGATCTCGGGCTCGCCGTCGCCAACTCGCTGGCGGCGATCGAAGCCGGTGCAGGGCAGGTCGAATGCACGGTGAACGGGATCGGCGAGCGCGCCGGCAATGCCGCGATGGAGGAAATCGTCATGGCCGCGCGCACGCGCCCGCAGGTGGTGTCGTTCAGCTGCCGGGTGAACCCGCGTGAGATCGTGCGCACCAGCCGGCTGCTCTCGCATGAGATCGGCGTCTTCCCCCAACCCAACAAAGCGATCGTCGGCCGCAACGCGTTCGCGCACGAGGCCGGCATCCATCAGCACGGCATGCTGCAGAACGGCCTGACGTATGAGATCATCTCGCCCGAAACGGTGGGCGCCGGGGGCTCGAGCATCGTGCTCGGCAAACACTCGGGCCGGCATGCGCTCGAGCGCCGCTATCGCGATCTCGGCTATGAGCCCGACGCGAACACGCTCGAGCAGCTCTATCACGCCTTCATCGAGCTCGCCGACAAGAAGCGCCAGATCCTCGACGAAGATCTGCTGACGCTGCTGCACGAAGGATTTCATCGCGCGCCGGAGGTCTACAACGTCACGCAGCTGCGGGTGACGTGCGGCACCGAGTCCGCGTTTGCCGAGGTCCAGATGGCGGGGCCCGGCTTCAGCGATCGGCGCGCCCGGGCGAGCGGCAATGGGCCGATCGCCGCCGCGTTCGCGGCCATCGCGGACGCCGTGGGACGAACGATCGAAGTGATCGATCTGTCGGTGCAGTCGGTCACGCCGGGCCGCGACAGCCTGGGCCGCGTGCTGCTCCAGGTCCGCATCGACGGCAAGTCGCTGAGCGGCCATGGTGCGTCCACCGACATCGTCGAAGCGGGCGCGCGCGCGTTGGTGCACGCGCTGAACAAAGCCGATCACGCCGACGGGCTCGAAACCGCCGCACTGAGCAGCAGTTACCTCTGGGGGGTGTAGGCCATGACCGAGCTCCTGACGGGCGCGCAGATCATCTGCCGCACGCTGGTCGATGCCGGAGTGGAGGTGATGTTCGGCTATCCCGGCGGCGCGATCATGCCGTTCTACGACGCCCTGCACGGCCATGCGGGACTGCGGCACGTGCTGGTGCGCCACGAGCAGGCGGCGGCGCACGCCGCGGACGGCTACGCGCGCGCCGCACAGCGCGTGGGCGTGTGCGTCGCGACCTCGGGACCCGGCGCGACCAACCTCGTGACCGGTCTCGCCGCCGCGCACATGGATGGCTCGCCCGTGCTCGCCATCACGGGCCAGGTCGGGCGCCCCATGCTCGGGCGCGACGCCTTTCAGGAGACCGACGTCGTGGGCGTCACGATGCCCGTGACCAAGCACAACGTGCTGGTGCGCGACATCGAAGACCTGGCCGATGAGCTGCGCGATGCGATGGCGATCGCGATGGAAGGTCGGCCGGGGCCTGTACTCGTCGACGTTCCCAAGGACGTCCAAAACCAAAAGGCCGCGTATCAAACGCGCGAACGCCACACGCCGCACGCCGCACGTCCCACGCCGCACGCCGCACCTTTCGAAGAGGTCGCCCGGCTGATCGCACAGGCGGAACGCCCGCTCCTGATGATCGGCCGCGGCGTGATCGTGAGCGGCGCGTACGACGAAATCCGCCAGCTCGCCGAGCGCACGGGGATTCCCGTCATCACCACGCTACTCGGCATCAGCGCGTTCCCGCAGTCGCACGAGCTGCACCTCGGCATGCCGGGCATGCACGGCGAAGTCCACATCAACAAGGCGATTCAGGCCGCCGATCTGATCATCGGGATCGGGATGCGGTTCGACGATCGGGTGACCGGTGCCATCGCGACGTTCGCGCCACGCGCGAGGATCGTGCACATCGACATCGATGCCGCGGCGATCGGCCGCAACATTCCCGTGGCGGTCGGGATCGCGGGTGACGCGCGCGCGGTGGTCGCGCGGCTGCTCGAGCTCGTCGCGCCGCGCAACGCGCTGCCCTGGCGCGAGGAGATTCGCGCGCTCATGCGGCCACGCGCGGAAGCGTTCGCCGGCGGGCTCGCGCCCGAGGTGATCTTGTCGGCGCTCGCCGATGTGACCGACGGGCGCTGCACCGTCGTCTCCGATGTGGGCCAACACCAGATGTGGGTGGCGCAGCGCTACCCGTTTGAGCGTCCCAACACGCACATCACGTCGGGCGGCCTCGGCGCGATGGGCTTCGCGGTGCCGGCGGCGATGGGCGTGCGGCTCGCGCGTCCCAGCGAGCCGGTCTGGGCCATCTCCGGCGACGGCGGATTCCAGATGAACATGGCCGAGATCGCGACGATGGTGCAGGAAGGCATCGAGGTGAAGCTCGCCGTCTTCAACAACGGCTACCTCGGCATGGTGCGGCAGTGGCAGCAGTTCTTCCACGGCGGCCGTTACTCGAACACGCCGATCTGGAGCCCCGATTACGTGAAGCTCGCGCACGCCTACGGCATTCCGGGATGGCGAGTGACGCAGGCCGGCGCGGTCAGCGACGCGCTGCGTGAGGCGAACGACACGCCGGGACCCGCGCTGGTCGAGCTGGTGATCGAGCAGGAAGCGAACGTGTTCCCGATGATCGTCCCCGGCGGCTCGCTTTCTGAGCCGCTCGAGGCCGCGCCCGTATGAGCTCCACTCGCGCGGTCTCTGTGCTGATGAGCAGCGATCTGCTCACGCTGAGCCGCGCGTGTGCCGTCCTGCGCCGTCGCAACATGCCGGTGCGCAGTTTCGCGGTCGATTCGCACAGCGTGCCGGGGGTATGGCGCCTCACCTGCGAAATCGACGCGGATGACGCGGCGGCGCACAACCTTTCGTTGCTAATCGAGAACGTGGTCGGCGTCCGCAAGGCGACGATCACGGCCATTCCTTCTTCAGGAGTCCCTATGAGCTCATCGGTACGCATCTACTACGAGGCGGATACCGACCGTGCACGATTGCGCGATCGCGTGTTCGCCATCATCGGCTACGGCAGTCAGGGGCACGCCCACGCGCTCAACCTGAAGGAGAGCGGTGCGCGCGTAATCGTGGGGCTGCGGTCGAACGGCGCGTCGTGGAAGCGCGCGAGCGACGACGGCCTGGAGGTGCGGCCGGTCGCCGACGCCGCCAAGGCGGGTGATGTGGTCATGATGCTCGTGCCCGACACCGAGCAACGCGCAGTCTATGAGACCGCGGTGGCCCCCGCGCTCGGGGCTGGAAAGACGTTGATGTTCGCGCACGGCTTCAACATCCATTTCGGCGAGATCAAGCCGCCGCCAAGCGTCGATGTCTCGATGATCGCGCCCAAGTCTCCAGGACACCTCGTGCGCAGTGAATATCAGGCCGGCCGCGGCGTGCCGGGCCTCGTCGCCGTGCACCAGAACGCCAGCGGCAAGGCGCTCGAGAACGCGCTCGCGTATGCGACCGGGATCGGTTGCGCGCGCGCGGGCGTCCTCGCCACGACGTTCGCCGAAGAAACCGAAACCGACTTGTTCGGCGAGCAGGCGGTGCTGTGCGGCGGCGTGACGGCGCTGATTCAGGCCGGCTTCGAGACGCTGACCGAAGCCGGGTACGCGCCCGAGATGGCGTACTTCGAATGTCTCCACGAGCTGAAGCTGATCGTCGATCTGATCTATCGGGGCGGCCTCGGCTTCATGCGGCATTCGATCAGCGACACCGCCGAGTATGGTGATCTGACCCGGGGTGAGCGCATCATCACGCCCGCCGTGCGTGAGGAAATGAAGCGCCTGCTGGCGGACATCCGCAGCGGCGCATTTGCCAAAGAGTGGATCGCGGAGGCCCGGGCCGGCGCTCCCCGGTTCAACGAGCTGCGCCGCGCCGCGCGGGACTCTCAGATCGAGCAGGTGGGCGCGCGGCTGCGGGCGATGATGCCGTGGACCGAGGAAGGGAAAGCGGCACAGGGACGGACCAGACCCAAGCCGAGTCAGCGTGAGCAAGCCGCGCACCCTGTTTGTTCGCGTGTGGGACGCGCACGTCGTCCGCGAGCTCGCGGACGGGGGGGGCGTCGCGCTCCTGTACGTCGATCTGCATCTGGTTCACGAGGTCACGTCGCCGCAGGCTTTTGCCGGGTTGCGGCGCGCGGGCCGCACGGTGCGACGTCCCGAGCGGACACTCGCGACGGTGGATCACAATGTTCCGACGGGGGACCGCTCCGTGCCGATTGCGGACGCCATCGCCGCGACACAGGTCGCCGCCCTGGGGACGAACACGCGCGAGTTTGGGATCGAGCTGTTCGACCTGAACTCACCGGGGCAGGGAATCGTCCACGTCATCGGCCCCGAGCTCGGCGCTACCCAACCCGGCATGGTCATCGTGTGCGGCGACTCGCACACCGCGACGCACGGCGCGTTCGGCGCGTTCGCGCTGGGCATCGGCACGAGCGAGGTCGAGCACGTGCTCGCGACGCAATGCCTCGTGCTTTCCAAGCCAAAGAACCTGGAGGCGCGCATCACCGGGAGCCGGGCGCCAGGCGTCGGGGCCAAAGACCTGATCCTCGCGCTGATCGGCAAGATCGGGACGGCCGGTGCCGCCGGCCACGTGATCGAGTACACCGGCGAGGCAATCCGCGCGCTCTCGATGGAAGAGCGCATGACCGTGTGCAACATGTCGATCGAGGCCGGCGCGCGGGCCGGCATGATTGCGGCCGACGAGGTGACGTTCGACTACCTCGAGAACCGTCCTCGCGCGCCCAAAGGCGAGGCGTGGACCAGATCCGTCGAGCAGTGGCGTACGCTGCGCAGTGATGCGACGGCGCGCTACGACACATGCGTGATCCTCGATGCGTCCACCGTCGGGCCGCAGGTGACCTGGGGGACGACGCCGGGGATGGTCGCCGATATCGGCGACCGCGTGCCCGATCCGGCGACGCTGCCGACGGCCGATCAGCGTCAGGCCGCGCAGCGCGCGCTCGAGTACATGGGACTCGCGCCGGGCACGCCGCTCGCCGGAATTCCGATCGACCGCGTGTTCCTGGGCTCGTGCACCAACGCCCGGATCGAGGACCTGCGCGCCGCGGCGAGCGTCGTGCGCGGCCGGCACGTCGCCCCGCGCGTGCGCGCGATGGTGGTGCCCGGCTCGCAGCGCGTGAAGGCGCAGGCCGAGCAGGAGGGCCTGGACCGCGTGTTCACGGAGGCCGGTTTTGAGTGGCGCAACGCCGGCTGCTCGATGTGCCTGGGCATGAACGCCGATGTGCTCGGGCCGGGCGAGCGCTGCGCTGCCACGTCCAACCGCAACTTCGAGGGACGCCAGGGACGGGGCGGGCGTACCCATCTCATGAGTCCGATGATGGCCGCCGCGGCGGCGATCGAGGGCCGGCTTGTGGATGTGCGCGCATGGTGACGCCCACACCGTTCATACGCCACCGGGGCCGGGCGGTCACGTTGCCGCGGCGCGACGTAGATACCGATCAGATCATCCCCAAGCAATTCCTTAAGGGGATCGATCGAACGGGCTTTGGGCCGGCGTTGTTTTTCGACTGGCGCTACCGGCCGGACGGCTCGCCGGATCCAGCGTTCGAGCTCAACCGTCCCACCGCGCAGGGCGCGACGATTCTGATCACGGGACCGAATTTCGGCTGCGGGTCCTCGCGCGAGCACGCGGTGTGGGCGCTGGCGCAGTACGGCTTTCGGGCGATCATCGCGCCGTCGTTCGCCGACATATTCACCTCGAACTGCTATCGCAACGGCCTGTTGCCGGTGCGGCTTGCTCCCGCGGAAGTGGATGCGCTGATCCGCAGCAGCGAGGGTGGGCTCTACGAGATCGTCGTGGACCTGGAGAACCAGGTGGTGATGGACGACCACGGCTTCTCCGCCCGGTTCAGCGCCGACGGATACGGCCGCGAGCTGTTGCTCAAAGGTCTGGACGAAATCGGCCGCACGCTGCTCGAGCTGCCAAGTATCGAAGCCTATGAGCGGAGTCACGCATGAAGTCCTACTCGATCGCAGTGCTTCCCGGTGACGGGATCGGTCCCGAGGTGATTGCGCAGGCGGTGCGCGTGTTGGACGCGGTGGGTGAGCGGTTCGAGCTGCGGTTTGTGCTCCAGACGCTTCCGGTCGGCGCCGCCGCGGTCGCCGTTGCGAACGACCCGCTGCCGCCCGGCACGCGGGCGGCAGTCGCGGGCTGTGATGCGGTGCTGTTGGGCGCGGTTGGTGATCCGCGACTCGACAGCGCGCCCCGCGAGCTGCGGCCGGAGACGGGGCTGCTCGCGCTGCGCAAGCTGTTGAACGTCTACGCCAACCTCCGGCCCGTCGCGCTCCATCCCGCGTTGCTCGGCGCATCGCCGCTCAAACCGGAGCGGCTGCGCGGGGTCGATCTGCTCGTCGTGCGCGAGCTCACGGGCGGCCTGTATTACGGCGAGCCGCGCGGGCGGAACGGCACGCACGCCGTAAACACGCTGTCCTACGCAGTTTCGGAAGTCGAACGAGTGACGCGTGTAGCCTTCGAGGCCGCCCGTACCCGGCGGAGACTCGTGACGTCAGTGGACAAGGCAAACGTGCTCGAGGTCTCGCAATTGTGGCGCGAAACGGTCACGCAGGTTGCGCGCGCGTATCCCGACGTGCGACTCGAGCATTGCTACGTCGACACGGCGGCCATGCGGCTGGTCAGTGATCCGGCGTCGTTCGACGTGCTGCTCACCGAAAACATGTTCGGCGACATTCTCAGCGATGAAGCGGCGGTCCTCGCCGGCTCACTCGGGCTGCTCCCCTCGGCGTCGCTCGGCGCCGGGCCGGGGCTGTTCGAGCCGGTTCATGGCTCGGCGCCGCCGCTCGCGGGCCGCGACGTCGCGAACCCGATCGGCGCGATCGCCACGGTGGCCATGCTGTTGCGCCACGGGCTGAAGCTGGACGACGCCGCGAATGCGGTGGACGAGGCGATCGCGCTGGCGCTGGAGTCGGGAGCCCGGAGTCAGGATATCGCCCGTCCCGGTGAGGCCGTCTTGGGCACGAAAGAAATGGGTTCGCGCATCGTCGAGCTCGTGTGCTCCGAAGCGCTCGAGGGTTTGGCATGAGCCGCCCCCCCCCTCGCGCCGACAATTTCCGGAGCCGCGCGATCACGGAAGGGCTCGAGCGCGCTCCGAATCGCGCGATGCTCCGGGCGGTCGGATTCGGGGACAACGATTTCTCGAAGCCGATCGTGGGCATCGCCAGTGCGCATAGTACGATCACGCCCTGCAACGCGGGCCTCGCGCGCCTGGCCGAGCGGGCCGAGCAGACGCTGCGCGGCGCCGGAACGATGCCGCAGACGTTCGGCACGATCACGGTCAGCGACGGCATCTCGATGGGCACCGAAGGCATGCGGTACTCGCTCGTCTCGCGCGAGGTGATCGCCGATTCGATCGAGACCGCCTGCGGTGCGCAGCGCATGGACGGCGTGCTCGCGATCGGCGGCTGCGACAAGAATATGCCGGGCGCGCTAATCGCGATCGCGCGGCTGAATATTCCGGCGGTGTTCGTGTATGGCGGCACCATCAAGCCGGGCCGGCACGCGGGGCGCGACCTCACGATCGTGAGCGTGTTCGAGGCCGTCGGCGCCTGCGGAGCAGGGCGCATGGATCAGGGCGAGCTGCTCGAGATCGAGCGCCGCGCCTGCCCGGGCGCCGGCTCGTGCGGCGGGATGTATACGGCGAACACGATGTCCTCGGCGATCGAAGCGATGGGGATGAGCCTGCCGGGGACGTCGACGATGGCTGCCGAAGACGCCGAGACGGCGGACGCCGCCGGGCGCGCGGCTCAGGTGCTGGCCGATGCAGTCCACGCACGCCGGCTGCCGCGCGACATTCTGACGCGCAAGGCCTTCGAGAACGCCATCGCGGTTGTGATGGCCATTGGCGGGTCGACCAACGCGGTGCTGCATTTGCTCGCGATCGCCCGCGCGGCCGCCGTGCCGCTGAGCATCGACGACTTCGAAACCATCCGGCGGCGCGTGCCGGTGCTGTGTGATCTCAAGCCCTCAGGGAAGTATGTCGCAACCGATTTGCATCGCGCCGGAGGGATTCCGCAGGTCATGCGCATGCTGCTGGCGCATGGGGTGCTGCACGGCGATGCGCTGACGATCGACGGCCGCAGCGTCGCTGCGGTCCTGCAGGATGTGCCGGAGCGTCCCCGGTCCGATCAGGACGTGATTCATCCGTGGGATCGCCCGCTCGCGCGCGAAGGACACATCGTGATCTTGCGCGGCAACCTCGCGCCCGAAGGCGCGGTCGCCAAGATCAGCGCCCACGGGGAGGGGGGGGGCGCACGCGAAATCACCGGTCCCGCGCGGGTGTTCGATTCCGAAGAAGCGTGCCTGAAAGCGATCCTGAAGGGCTCGATCAAGGCCGGCGATGTCATCGTGATTCGCTACGAGGGCCCGAGGGGCGGACCGGGGATGCGTGAGATGCTGGCGCCGACCGCCGCTTTGATCGGCGCCGGCCTGGGCGACTCCGTCGGTCTCATCACCGACGGGCGGTTTTCGGGCGGCACGCACGGCCTGGTGGTGGGCCACGTGTCACCCGAGGCGGCGACCGGCGGCCCGCTGGCGCTGGTGCTTGAAGGGGATTCGCTCACGATCGATGCCGACAACCGTGAGCTGCGGATCAACGTCGCGGAGCCGCTGCTGGCGACCCGGCGCGCGAGCTGGAAGGCGCCCGCGCCGCGCTACACGTCGGGCGTGCTCGCCAAGTATGCGCGCCTCGTGTCGAGCAGCAGCGTCGGAGCGGTCACCGATGCTTAACACGGTCGCGATTCAGGGCGAAGCCGGCTCGTTCAGTCATGCGGCCGCGCTGCAGACCCACGGCCCCACGATCCGGCTGATGCCCTGCGCGACGTTCGTCGACCTGTTTCGCTCGGTCGAGACGGGAGACGCGCACAGCGGCATCGTACCGATCGAGAACACGCTCGCCGGATCCGTGCACGAGAATTACGACCTGTTGAGCGCGCACGCACTGCACGTCACCGGCGAAGCGGAGCTGCGAATTCGCCACTGCCTGATCGCGTCGCCGCGGGTCACCCGTGGCGAGGTGCGGCGGGTCGCGTCGCATCCGGTCGCGCTCGCGCAGTGCCGTCGCTTCTTCACGCAGCACCCTGAGCTGGTGGCCGTTCCCGCGTACGATACCGCGGGGAGCGTCCGCGATCTGATGGCCGGGACGGTGCAGGCCGAAGCGGCGATCGCGTCGCGACTGGCCGCGTCGCTGTACGGCGCCACCATCCTCGAGGAAGGCCTCGAGGACAACCCGGAGAACTACACGCGGTTTCTCGTCATCACGCGGGAGCCGGCCGGACTGGCACCGGGACAGACGAGCAAGACATCGCTCATGTTCACCCTGGGCAGCGGGCCGGGCACGCTGCATCGGGCGCTGGGCGTGTTCGCCGAGCGCGGCCTCAACCTGACCAAGATCGAGTCCCGGCCGCTTCCGGGGCGGCCGTGGGAGTACCTCTTCTATGCCGACGTCGTGGACGCGCCCCCCCCGGTCAGCCGGATCGCCGAGGGGATCGAAGCCCTGCGCGCGGTTGCCTACGGGGTGCGTGTGCTCGGGACCTATCCTGCGCGCTAGCTAGTCGGCGGCTCGTGGAGGCCGCGCCAGGAGCGCGTGTAACGCGGCCGGATCGACCGGCTTCAGCATCCGATGATCGATGCCCGCGGCCTCGCTCTGGCGGTCCGCTTCCAATCCCCAACCGGTGATGGCGATGACGAATATGTCACGCGCCCATTGCTGCTGCCGGAGCCGCCGCGCGACCTCGTACCCGTGCAGCTTGGGGAGGCCGACGTCGAGCAGCACCACGTCCGGTTGGAATTCGTTCGCGACCTCCAGGGCCGTCGCGCCGTCGTGGACGACGCGCGTCTCCTGGCCCCACTCGGTCAACATCAGGTCCATCATCGTTGCCGTATCGCGATTGTCTTCGATGACCAGCACCCGCCTGGGTGCGAGACGCGCCGGCGCCCCCTGACGCGAGTCGCTCTTGTCGCGCTCGCTCACCGGCAAGATCGGCAGCTGGACGGTGAACTCGGAGCCTCTGCCGGCCCCGGCACTGTAGGCGGTCAGCGTACCGCCGTGCATCTCGGTCAGCCGGCGCGCGAGCGGCAGCCCGATGCCCAGCCCGCCGTGTCCCGTGAGCGCGGCTTGATGCCCCTGGACGAACAGTTCGAAGATCCGCGGCTGCAACTCCCGCTCGAGGCCGGCGCCGTGATCGGTCACCTTGATGAGCACGGACGGGCCCGACTGGGTCACGGTGAGCTCGATCTTGCTGTCGTCGGGCGAATAGCGTGCCGCGTTGTCGAGCAGGTTGCTCAGCACCTGCGACAGCCGCGCCGGGTCGCCGTCGACGCACAGCACGCGGGACGGCACGTCGAGCTCGAGCTGCTGATGGCGCAGCGCCAGCAGGGGACGCACTGTTTCCACCGCGCTGTCGACGAACTCCGAGACCGGCACCTTGCGCCGCTGCAAGGTGAGCTTGTCGCGCGTGATGCGGCTGATGTCGAGCAGATCGTTGGTCACGCGCGTGAGCTGGTGGACCTGGCGCTGGAACACGCCTTGGAGCGCCATGATATCGGCGTCGTCCGGGGCCTTCAGCCGCAGCGCCTCACACGCGGTCCGCAGCGCCGAGAGCGGATTGCGCAGCTCGTGCGCCAGCATCGCGAGGAATTCGTCCTTGCGCCGGTTTGCCTCCGCCAGCGCCGCGGTGCGTTCCGCAACCCGCGTTTCGAGCTCCGCATTGGCCCGCTCCAGCGCGTCGGCAGAGCGCTGGCGCTCGCCGATCTGGCGCTGCAGCTCGAGGTTCATCCGGCTCAACGCGCGCCGCTTGCGGTACAGCTCGACGAACATGGCGATCTTGGCGCGCAGGATCTGCGGCTCGAGCGGCTTGGTCAGGTAATCGACCGCCCCGACGTCGTACCCGCGCAGCTCGTCCTGCTTGTCCAGCATCCGGGCGGTGAGGAACAGGATCGGCACCTGCCTGGTGCGCTCGCGCCGCTTGATCATCGTCGCCAGCTCGAAACCACTCATCCCCGGCATCATGACGTCGAGCACGATCGCGGCGAAGTCCTGATTGAGCAGCGCCAACAATGCTTCATCCGCCGAGCGGGCCAGGACGAACTTGCAGCCCGTCGCGGTTAGGGTGGCCTCGAGCGCGTCGAGATTGGCCGGCTGGTCATCCACCAGCAGGATCGGAACGGCCTCGTCGCCCCCCGGCAGCTGCGGGGGGATCGTCGGGCCGGACGACGCCGGCGTGCGGGGACGGCCCGTGAGCATCATCGATGGAGCCACACACGCAACAGCGAAAGCAGCTGTTGCGCATCCACCGGCTTCGCGATGTAATCCGACGCGCCCGCGTGCAGGCAGCGCTCGCGGTCGCCTTTCATTGCCTTTGCCGTCAGGGCGATGATCGGCAGGTTGCGGAACCGCCGGTCCGTCCGGATCTCGCGGATCGTCGCGTAGCCGTCCATGTCGGGCATCATGATATCCATCAGCACGGCGCTCATGCCGGGGGTGCGGCCCAGCAGCGCGATCGCCTGGCGCCCCGTCGTGGCGCTGAAGACGGTTATGCCCTCGTTCTCGAGCAGCGTCGTCAACGCGAAGATGTTGCGCGGATCGTCGTCGACGACCAGCACACGATGATCCCTCAGCAGGTCCTTCGACCCATACAGGCTGTCGAGCAGCTTCTGCTTGGACTCCGGCAGATCGCTGATCACGCGGTGCAGGAACAGCGCGGTCTCATCGAACAGGCGCTCGGGCGAGCGAACGTCCTTCAGGACAACGCTGCTCGAGAGCGCTTTGAGCCGAGCCTCTTCCTCCGGCGTGAGCTCCTTGCCCGTGAACACCACCATCGGGATGTCGCGCAGCCGCTGATCGCCCTGGGCGCGCTCGAGCAGGTCGAGGCCACTCATGTCGGGGAGCGTCAGATCGAGGACACAGCAATCGAAGCTCGATTCGAACAGCATGTGCAGCGCCTCGCCGCCGGTGCCGACCGCGGTGATCTCGATGTCGTCGTGCCCCAGGAGCTCGATGATCCCCTGACGCTCGGCCTCGTCGTCTTCGACCACGAGCAGCCGCTTGGTGTGCGGCTTGGCGTAGGTCTTGAGGCGCTCGAGCGCGTGGTCGAGGTCGTCGGTCGTCGCCGGCTTGACCAGATAGGAGAACGCCCCGTGCGACAGGCCATGCTGGCGATCCTCCACGACCGAGATCATCTGGACCGGGATATGCCGGGTGTCGGGATCGAGCTTGAGATTGCTGAGCACCGACCATCCCAGCGTATCGGGCAGGAAGAGATCGAGCGTGATGGCGGTGGGCCGGTACTCTTTCGCCAACGCCACGGCGTGGTGGCCGCGGCTCGCCACGATGCCCTTGAACCCCTTGTCGCGCGCGAGTCCGAGCAGGACCCGGGCATAATGCGGGTCGTCGTCCACAATCAGCAGGACGTTCTCGTCGCTTCCCGGCGTCACGGCGTTGCGGTCGTCGGCGACGACCTCCTCCGACCGGACCACGCTCAGCACGGGCGCATTGAGGAACGGCATGCTGGTGGACGGATCGCGAGAGGGCGGGGCTTCACGGGACGGGCCGGCGTAGTCGAGCGGGAGGTACAGGGTGAACGCGCTGCCCTGGCCGGGCGCGCTCTCGAGCCGGATGTCGCCGCCGAGCAAACCTGCCAGCTCGCGGCTGATCGCGAGCCCGAGGCCGGTGCCGCCGTATTTGCGGCTCGTGCCGGCATCGGCCTGATGAAACGCCTCGAAGATCAGCTTTTGCTTCTCGAGCGGAATGCCGATGCCGGTATCCCGGACCTCGAAGGCGACGACGTGGCCGGGCGTGGCGCCGGCCAGCACCGGGTGGTCCGCCGACCACCCTTCGCTGACCCGGCGGACGGTCATGGACACTTCACCGTGCTCGGTGAACTTGAACGCATTCGACAACAGGTTCTTCAGGATCTGCTGCAGGCGCTTCGCGTCGGTGCTGAGCGTGGTGGGCAGGCGTTCGTCGATCTCGAGGCGCAGCAGCACGCCCTTCGACTCGGCGACATGGTGGAACGTCCGCTGGACGCTCTCGCGGATTGACGCGAACGGGACGTCGTCGATGTCGACGGTGACGGTCCCTGATTCGATCTTGGAGAGGTCGAGAATATCGGTGATGAGCGTGAGCAGGTCGGTGCCCGCCGAGTGGATATTGCGGGCGAATTCGACCTGCTTCGGCGTCAGGTTCTTATTCGGGTTCTCGACGAGCTGCTGGCCGAGCAGCAGGATCGCATTGAGCGGCGTGCGCAGCTCGTGCGACATGTTGGCCAGGAACTCGGACTTGTACTTCGACGTGAGCGCGAGCTCTGCCGCCTGCTCTTCGAGCGCGCGCCGCGCCTGCTCGACCTCGGCGTTCTTGCGCTCCACTTCGACGTTCTGCTCGGCGAGCTGCTTGGCCTTGGTGGCCAGCTCTTCGTTTGTGCTCTGCAGCTCGGTCTGGCGGGTCTGCAGCTCCTGCGTCAGCTGCTGCGACTGCACCAGCAGGCTCTCGGTCCGCATCGTCGCTTCGATGGTGTTGAACACGACGCCGATCGACTGGGTGAGCTGTTCGAGGAAGCTCAGGTGCGTGGGCGTGAAGGGGTAGAGGGAGGCCAGCTCGATCACCGCCTTGGTCTCGCCCTCGAACAGCACCGGGAGCACGACGACGTTCGTGGGGATCGAGCTGCCCAGGCCCGAGCCGATGCGGACGTAGCCCTTCGGCACGTCCTGCAGCACGATGCGCTGCTGCTCGACGGCGCATTGTCCGACCAGCCCTTCGCCGAGCGTGATCGGGCGCAGCCGGTTCGCGGCGCGCGCATAGGTGGCGAGCGGCAGCAGCTCCTGGCCCTTGCCATCGCCGGATTCTCCCGGCCGCATCTGGTAGAGCGCGCCCTGCTGCGCTTTCACCAGTGGCACGAGCTCGGAGAGCAGCGACTTGCCCACCGTCACCAGGTCGCGCTGGCCCTGCAGCATGCGCGTGAACTTCGTGAGGTTGGTCTTGAGCCAGTCCTGTTCCTGGTTGGACTCGGTGGTCGCGCGCAGGTTGCGGATCATCGTGTTGATGTTGTCTTTCAGATCCGCCACCTCGCCGCGGGTCTCGACCTGAATGGAGCGCGACAGGTCGCCCTTCGTCACGGCCGTGGCCACTTCCGCGATCGCGCGCACCTGTGTGGTGAGGTTCGCGGCGAGCAGGTTCACGTTGCCGGTGAGGTCTTTCCAGGTACCGGCCGCGCCGGGTACGTTGGCCTGGCCGCCCAGCCGCCCTTCCACGCCGACCTCGCGTGCCACGTTCGTCACCTGCTCGGCGAACGTCGCGAGGGTATCGGTCATGCTGTTGATCGTTTCGGCGAGCGCCGCGATTTCGCCCTTCGCCTCCACCGTGAGCTTCTGGCGCAGGTCGCCGGTCGCGACGGCCGTCACGACGCGCACGATGCCGCGCACCTGGTTGGTGAGGTTGGCGGCCATGACATTCACCGAGTCGGTGAGGTCCTTCCACGTTCCCGCGACGCCCGGCACCGCCGCCTGGCCGCCGAGCTTGCCGTCCGTGCCGACCTCGCGCGCCACGCGCGTCACTTCGGCGGCGAAGGCGTTGAGCTGGTCGACCATCGTGTTGATCGTGTTCTTCAGCTCCAGAATCTCGCCCTTCACGTCGACCGTGATCTTGCGCGAAAGGTCGCCGCGGGCGACCGCCGTCGTCACCTCGGCGATGTTGCGCACCTGGGCGGTCAAGTTGCCGGCCATCGAGTTCACGCTGTCGGTCAGGTCCTTCCAGGTGCCGGCCACACCCGGCACCACCGCCTGCCCGCCCAAACGACCGTCGGTTCCGACTTCGCGCGCCA
>DASTDR010000665.1:0-4756 GCA_035710265.1 Gemmatimonadales bacterium
GATGGGTGCCTCGGCGTGCGCCCTCTGCGATCGTCTCTCTTCGAGCGCACGCGTCAGCGGCCAATCGGCTTTGACGAGCCGGGGAATGCTCGGCCGAAAGAGCGGGATTCGCGTGCCGGCCGGCCGAGGCTTGACCGCAGGTGGTGGAGCCACGCGTCCTTCAAGGGGAAACGTCGCGCCGTACGGCGATCGGTGCCGTCCGAAACGGCTTCGGCTGTGAAAAAGCAGGTCGTGAAACTCCCAGTGGACGAGGGGAGGGGTCTCGTCTTCGGGCACGCCCTCGGACGCGTTGACTGTCGTCAGCAAACCTGCGCTGAAGAGCAGGTCAATCACCGCCCGCACGACGCCAACGGGCAACCCGGTCCGTGGAGCCTCCGCCTCGAGCGCCTTCTCGACTCTCGTCAACTGCCACAGCACGGCCATGGCTCGCCAGTCGAGGAGGATGACCTGCGCGCGGGCCGTCGGTGATTCGAGGACAACCTGACTGCCCTCTCTTCGCATGAGCGCGAAGCGGGACAGAACGCACACACGATCCTCGACAGACGTGTGGCGCAAGGGGTAATCGCCCGTCACGGGGATAGCGGCGACAATTGGCCGGCCGCGGTAGCAGACTCGGTGCGCCAGCCAACCACGCGCGAAGAGCTGCCCGAGACATTCGTGCAGGGGGCGCAAGCCGGCGAGGCCCGCGCTCGCCAGCGAGCGTTCGATCAGCACGTCGTAGGTCAGTCCCCCCGCTGCGAGCCGCTGCATGGCGTCGATGACGCCCGGGGAGTGACCGTCAATCACGACGATTCCACCGGGACCCACGATCCTCGCCCCCGTTGATCCGGACGTATCCAGCCGTACGCCGACAATGAATGAGAGCGAGCTCGACACGGCCTACGACGGCGAAACGATGCTGAAACGAGGAAGAAGAACGTCGAGCGCGTCTGCCAGGTAGTCCGGCGCCTCGTCTTTCCCATGTGCGTCCCGAATGATCCTGGTGACCTCCTGGAAGTGGCGCCGGGACGCGGCGAGAAGGCTCTGAAATCGCTCGTGACCCTTCAACGGATCGAGCCCGGGGTGGGTCGCCAGATAGTCGTACGGTTCAACAATCCCCATGCCTGCGCGGAGCTCGAACAGGTCGAGCGCAAGGTCGGGCCGAAGCCCGGCGAACAATCGCGTGATGCCCTGAGTGCTCACCTGCCACCGCGGGAACGGATCCTCCCCCCGCGAAAGCCTCGCGAGCCGCTGCGTCACCTGATCGAGGATCGATGAATTCCGTTCCCTTGCCGCATCCTGGTACGCGGCCACATCTCTGAATATGTCCAGCCACTGCGGAAGCAGGCGGCCGGAGGCGGCCATTGGTTCGAGCGCGACGATGATCTCCGATGCCTGGCTCGTCGCCCCGGAGTCGGCAAGGATCAACGCCTTGATCACGCGCCCGAAGAGCATATCGGGCTCGATTGCCAGGGTCTCCTCGATGAGTGCGAGCGCTTCGTCGGTTCGGTTCAGCTGCATCAGGCTGATGGCTGCGTAGATCGGGGCATCCAGCAGGAGCGGGTCGAGCCTTGCCCCCTCACGCGCGGCCGCCAGGGAGAGCTCGTAGGAGTGCATCATGAGACAGCCGGCGAGGCGCGTATGGGCGAAGGCGTCGCGAGGCCCGAAGGTCGCCGCTTTGAGTCCGTATTCGAGAGGTGTCCGGAAATCTTCAGGGTGGCGTATGGTCTCGATCTCACCGAGAATCGCCCACGCCTGGCTGGACTGCCGGTCGATCGCCAGGGCCTGGCGTGCCCATTGCTCAGACTCGGGGATTACTTCGTCCGGCGGCGCGCCGGTGACGATGCGAGCGTTGTGAAGCAGTGCCATGCCGACACGCGCGTCGGCCCGTCTCGTGTCGAGCGCCGCTGCGTGCTGGAAGGCCGACGCCGCGCGTTCGAAGTCACCCGGCCGCCCGCGGTTCTTGAAGAGGCTCAAGTGATACAACCCGCGCTGTAAGAGGAGCTCGGCCTCGGTGCTCGCGACGAGAGTGCTCGTCGTGCGTATCGGATCCCCCTGGGGATGGAACGACAGCCGCACGCCTTCAGCGACTTTCTTCACGAGGTCGCTGTAGGACTGCCGCGTCTCTTCGTACTCGTCGCTCCACCGGAGACTGCGCGACTTGGCGTCCACGAGCTGCGCAGACAACATCAACCGCTCGCCGACACACGTGACCGACGACACCACGTAAGCGCTCGCACCATAGACCGACGCAATGTGGTCCAAATCACCGCCGACGCGCTCGACGTCGCCGGTCGTCGGCGGCCGCTTGGTTTCTATCCCCGCTACTTTCAACAGATAGTTGGACATCGTGTTTGGAATCGCGTCGGCGAGGAACTGGTCGGTGTCGGAGCCGATCACCCTCGTGGGCATCACGACGATCGACATTCGCGCCATATCGACCGCTTCAACGCGGGTGGCGATCCGAGCGTCGCCGCTGAGTTGCCCGAGCGCTTCGAGCAGCATGCCGGCGCTGGCATATCGCACCGGAACCGCCGCCAGAGCGCGCTCGACGATTTGAACGAACGGCATCGGGAGATCCGGCCGCCGCTCAATCAGCAGCCGGCGTCCCTGACGATGGGCGTGGAGCAACTCCTCCACCGTGCGTCCCTCAACTGGGTACTCCCCCGTCACCAGGTGATACAGCAGCACGCCGACCCCGTACACGTCGCTGTGGACTGATGCCGGTGCTCCAGCCAGCACCTCGGGCGCCATGTACATGGGCGTTCCAATACGATCGACCTCACCCGACATCCTGCGATCCGCCTGGCGTCCCGCGGAAAAGTCCATGAGCACAACCCGGCCCGTGCGGTCGCGCATGACGTTTCCCGACTTGACGTCACGATGCACGAACCCGGCACGGTGTACCGCCGCGAGCGCCCGGCAGACGTCTTCGCCGACGAGCACTGCTTCCCGCGCGTTCCGCACGCCCTGCGTACGCACCACCGTCACGAGCGTTTCACCACGGACGAATTCCATGCAGAGACCGACGCGGTCCTCATGAGACTCGACACCGAAGACTCTGACGACGTTGGGATGTTCGACCTGGGCCAGGGCGCGCCCCTCACGCAAGAGACGCTCCTTCAACCGGTTGTCGGAGACGTTCTGGTGCAGAATCTTGATGGCGATTTCTCGTTCGAGCTCCGGGTCCCAGGCGCGGTAGACGCTGCCGAAGGCGCCCTCGCCAACCTTCTCGACGAGACGATACTTCCCCCACGCTTCGGGCAGGTCGTCTGCCGACCCGCTCGATACTCGCTCCGGCCCCGACTTCGTCGAGGCCTCTTCGCCGTCCTCCATCGAATGGGCAATGGCGCGATGCAGATCTGCGACGGCGCCAACCAGACGCAGATACTTCAGGCGTTCGCGTTCTTCGTCGGTGCGCGCCCCCTTTTCGAGCGCGGCCCAATCGACGGCCCGGCCATCGGCGACAGCTTCCATCGCGCGTTCGACGGGGTTATCGGGAGGCATCTCGCAGCTCGTTCACGAGGCGTTTCATGGCCCGGGTGACGGCCATCCGTGCGGCGGCTGGGCTCGGCTTGTTGAGAACAACGGCGAGCTCCTGGTAGCTGTACTGCAGCTCCAGCCGACAAATGATCGCCTGGCGCTCGGCGGGATTCAGTCGCTCGAGGGCAACTTCGTAATGTTCGAGGTTCTCCAACCCGATCGCGAGCTCGAGTGGAGACATCTCCTCGCTGGCGAGACCTTCCGGGAACTCCGTCTGCCGCGGTCGACGTCGTTCCTCGCGGATGACGTCCCGGATGCGATTCATCACCGAGGCTCGGAAGTAGGCCTGGAGGGCACCCTGATGACGGGCCTCGAACGTGTCAAGCCGACGAAGGCCGGCAAGAACGGCATCCTGCACGAGATCAGCAGTCTCCAGCATCCCGCGAGCGGATGGCGGCAGTCTCCCGTGAGCCCAGCACTGCAACGCGGGAACACACCGCCGCAGCAGCCGATTGAGCGCCGCGTCGTCGCCGTCCTTGATACGCGCCAGCAATTCGACCGTCGCCTCCGGTTCGAGCGGGCGTGCCACAAGCCCCTCCTGGAGGCCCGAAACGGCCGTCCTGAGACGTGGGTAGCGATTATCGCCCCCTCGGCTGGCGTGTCAAGGGCCGTGTGTAGAGGCGATCGAGCGCAGAGCCGTCGTCGCTCAGGGCCGGGGAGCCAGGTAGGCGGCCAACGCCGCGAGATCGGCGTCGCTGATCTCCGTCTTACGGAACGGCGGCATCACGGAGACGCCTCGACGGACGAACGTCTCCGTGAGTGTCGGCACCAGATCCGTCCGCTGCTCGAGCGCCCCCGGCTTCTTTCCCCGGTAGAGCGCGTCGAGTGCCTGCGTGCCCGGATGGCGCGGTCCCGGGTCGTGGCATGCCGCGCACCATTCGTTGTAGACCGCCTTCCCCCGCTCGAGCTGCGCCTTGTCCGGGGCGGCCGTGGCTCCGGTCTGCGCGGCTCCGCTCGCGCCGGGCGCGAGCGCGACGGCAACCATCAGCAGGGCGGCGGCGAGTGCAGTACGAGGCGACATGGGAGTCATCCTCGACGCAGGTGGCGAGGCCAGATGCCGTATCGACCGGCCGAGAGAATGCCCTTCGGGTCTACGGCGTCCTTGATCCGCTCCTGCAGGCGCAGCAGCGCGTTGTCGTTGAACGCATAGGCGCGCGCGCACTCGTCCATGAACGCCGTGTGCGTGCGGTACTCACCCCATCCGTTCTCGGCCGCCACTTCCACGAGCCGCCTG
>DASTDR010000666.1:0-3144 GCA_035710265.1 Gemmatimonadales bacterium
CCGGACGTTTCCGTCCTATCCGCAGCGCTACATCGAGGTGCTGAATCCGCAGCCGGAGGCGCCATCCTACGATTGCCCCATCGACGCGCTGAAGCTGCCGCGGACGGTCACGGAGTTCACCCAGGACGACCTCGTGATGCGGGAGTTTCTGGCTGAGTCGTCCCGGTCGCTGGTGCGCAAGGGCAAGTTCCGGGCAGCCTAGCCACGAAGCCCCTGCCCCCTGCCCCTTGCTAGGGCACCGGCACCCGCTTCTTCAGGTCCTCGAACCAGTTGACGACGATCTCGATTGCTGGAATCGCCACAGCCCCCGAACGGGCTGCGGAGGCCGGCGCCGCCACGAGGAATCGTCGACCGTCGCGCGTCACGTCATAGGTCCTGCTCCCTCCCAGCTCGATCGTCGGCAGTTCAACCACCGGCATCGGGTTGCCCACCGAGAAGGTCGGCGACGTCTTCACAGAGACCGCGGCCTGTCCCGTGGCTCCAACGCGGTAGGTGAGCCCCTCTCCGCCCGGCAACCACAAGGCATGATGCCCGTTGCTCGTTGTAATCTGGTGTTTGTCTGTGCCCGTGGCGGGGAATGGCTCGACCCAGATGTTGGCCGCATTGGCGGTGCGCAGCGTGTAGGCCATCCATCGGCCGTCGGGCGAGAACTCGGAATTGAATGCGGCCGTCGACTGCAGGTCGCCGAACCGGGTTGCTTTCTTCTCCACGAGTGAGTAGGTCCACAACGACACGCCCGATGTCGTCAGTTCGCTGAACGAAAACCGTTCCTCCGCCGGCGACCACGATTCCGCGACGTGCGAGATCCCCTTCTCTGTCTTCGTCAGGCGCTCCACTGCACCGGTGCCGTCAGCAAGCTGCCAGAAGAGGCCCGGGTCGCCTTCACGATCCGATTGGTACACCACGCGGCGGCTATCGGCCGACCAGATTGGGAAGCGGTTCCTGCCGGCGAAGGTGAGCTTTCGAGGCGGGCTGCCGCCAGCCAGGTCGTAGATCCAGACGTTCGCTTCCTTGCCGTCGTCGGTGTCGAACGCCAGCTGGCGGCCGTTGGGCGAGATCCGAAGTACCCCATAAGCGTTCTGCGGCAGTGGCAGCGTTTCGGTGACGCCTTTGCGATCCACGAACACGATCTCGCGCTGCTCGAACGAGCCGTATCCCGGTCCCGGCACAAAGACGAGCGAGCCGGTCGCTGAATAGCTGTAATGCGCCGATCCTGAGCCGAGGACGCTTATGCTTCGTCTCACTCCCTCCACGACCGGCGCGGCTCCGCCCGTGCGTTGGAGCCGCTGCGCATCGAACGGCACTGCGAACAACGTCCCGCCGAGCGCGTAGACGAGGTGGCCGCTCGGCAGGTAACGGCCGTGGCTTCCGTCGATGATGGTCGTGCGCTTGCTGGAGTCGAGCGCGTGCACCACGATGTGAGCGCTGTCCCATCGTGTCAGCGTCGACGGCGACTGCGAGGATGCCAGCGTAAAGAGCACGGCTCGATTGCCCGGCAAGACTTGAGGTTCTGTCGCGATCTCTCCGGCCCCGACGCTCACGAGCTGTTCCAGTCGGCCGCCGTTTGCGGACACGCGCATGATGCCCTTCGCACCTTGGCCGATGACGATGAACTCGTCGCTCCAGCTCATACCCGACGGCGGGTCACCCTGGCAGAGCGTCACGGCCGTGCCCCCCTCGACGGGAATCTTCTTGATCGCGCCGCGATCGTAGTAAGCGAGGAAGCGTCCGTCGGGCGAGAAGACCGGCGTGGTGGTGCTGTTCGGGCCTTCGGGACTTTCAGTCCCTGCCACTGGTCTTGCGTCCAGCTCCGAGAGGCGACGAACGAACAGACGGAAGTTCGCCACGTAGGCCACCTGCGTGCCGTCTGGCGACAGTGCTACCAGTGGGCGGAGGTCGTTCGAGAACTGCTGTCCCTGCGGGAGTACGAAGCGCGATCGCATGACGAGAAGCGGAGACGAGGGCTTGAGCGTCCACGCCAGACTGCCCGCGATCGCTGCAGCAACACACGCCGTGATGAGCGCAACCACACCCGGTCGTTGCCACGCTCGCTGCGATCGCAGCGCCGGTTCGGTCGCGTGTGTCAAGACGCTCGAATCGAACGCGCCTTCCAAGGCCAGCCTGACATCCGCAATGTCGTGAACGCGCTGTCTGGGATCCTTGTGCAGACACCGGCGTAGATACGACCCGAGGACTGGCGGCAGGTCGCGTGGAAGCAACGCCAAGTCCGGCTCCCGCGCCAGCACCGACGCCAACGTTTCCGATACTTCCTCGCCCGGGAACGCCCGCCTTCCGGTGAGCATTTCGTAGAGTACGCATCCGAACGCCCAGATGTCTGTTCGTTTGTCGAGCGGCTTGCCCTTGGCCTGCTCGGGTGACATGTAGGCGGCGGTGCCCATGATGAGTCCGGCCTGCGTCATCGCGGGCGTTGTGATCGTCGGGGACTGGGTGAGGCCCGCGCTCACGTGGACGGGATCCGGAGCAAGCGCTTTGGCGAGTCCGAAATCCAGCACCTTCACTGTGCCGTCGTCGCGAACCTTGATGTTGGCAGGCTTCAGGTCACGATGAACGATGCCCTGCCCGTGCGCGGCTTCGAGCGCATCGGCAATCTGTTTTGCAATCGGTAGCGCCTCGCCGATTGACAGAGGTCCCTGGATGATCCGGTCGGCGAGCGTTGGTCCGTCCACCAACTCGAGAACCAGGGCGTTGATCGGCGGGTCTGAAGACCCGCCGCTACGAGATTCTTCGAATCCGTAAATGGCTGCGATGTTGGGATGGTTCAACGAGGCGAGGACCTGCGCTTCCCGCTGAAAGCGCGCGAGGCGATCGGTGTCGTGCGTGAAGGCGTCTGGCAGAACCTTCAGCGCGACGTCGCGATTGAGCTTCGTATCGCGTGCGCGATAGACCTCACCCATTCCGCCGGCGCCCAGCTTGTCCAGGACGCGATATGGACCAAGGGTCCTGCCGATCATCGGCGCGAATTATGGCTCAGCAATCGGAAAACCTACAGGATTCTCCTCGCCCCAATCCACCGCGCCGCCCAGTAGCCGCTCGTGTAAGGCTCGACCCGCACGACGCCTCGCGAGGATGGCGCGTGGACGAACTCGCCGTTGCCGAGCGCGATGCCGACGTGCGACGCGCCGC
>DASTDR010000667.1:0-11883 GCA_035710265.1 Gemmatimonadales bacterium
GCCGTCGTCTGGATCGATCGCCTGATGCACGTTGCCGTAGGTGCACCCGATGTGCACGTGCGCGCTCGTGTCGTCGGCAATCACCGCCGCATTCTCACCGCCGAACGAGCCGTTGATCACACCGTTTTTGAGCCCTGAGGGGAACGACTCGCACCGGAAGGGGCCGAGCAGCAACACGGCCGCGACGAACGTAACCGACGGCTTCTTAAGCATTAGCCGCACAGGATGAACATCTCGATCCAGGGAGCACTGAACACCTCCGTGACCGTGCGCGAGGGGAACCGCAGCTCGACGCGCCCCTCGACCCGCTCCTGCGCCACCACCCGGTCGATGCGCACGGTACCCGAGCTGGCTTCCTCGTACTCGTCCGCAGCCGGGGAGTAGAACGCGCTTGCACCTTGCCCCACGCCCCCACCCCCAATCGTCCAGCTCGTGCCGCCCAGCTCGCTCGCCGGCCGCTGGATCACCACCCGCACGTACGGATTGGCGGGCGCCAGCCCGTCGATCGGATCGCGCGCCAGCAGCACCGCCGTCGCCGGGCCGTCCGCCGGACCGCACTGGAACGAAGAAACGGAATGCCTGAACTCGCCCTGCGGCGCATTCGCCGGCCCGCTCAGATTGCAACGCGAGGTATTGAACAGCAGGAATGACCCCACCAGGAGATTGCGTACCGGCTTCATACCTGAATGTACCCCTCGGAAACCGCCCCCGTCACCAATCCGGGCAACCAAGCGAGCCTGGACGGCGAGGACGTCCGCGGCCCTATAGGGGAATCGGGGTGTCATCAATTCGCGCGTGACCACCGCAGCCGCAGCGCGACGTTCGCCATGAAGCCCTCGAGCGGCGCCCACACGTCCGTCGTCCAGCGCCCGCCCACGGTAGGCGCAGGCCGCACCAATGGATCGTGCTTCGTCTGGCGCACATCGAGCAGATTCTCGAAGTTCGCGACCAGTTCCAGCGCGCCAAACTGCCGCATCGCGATCGCCATCAGATAGACGTACGGCTCCGACCGGCCGCGATAGGGGTCGTCATCCAGCGTTTGCCTTCCATAGTAGATGCCTTCGATTCCGACTCGATAGACACCCGGCTTTTCCAGCATCAGGTCCGCACCGGCCCGGTGACGATTGAGCAGCGGCACGGGCTCGCGCGCCCCGGTCTCGGCGTCGGGCCTCGTGCCATCGGCGTACCCGTACGTGAGCAGAAACTTGCCGGCCCGAAAGCGCCAGATCGCCGCCGCTTCGGCGCCATAGACTTGTGTCAGCCCCATTGCGTTGCGCAGCACACCCGAGCGTGCGGAGTCGCCGAGGTCGACCAGCTGGATCGCCCGCCTGATGGACGACCCGTAACCGGTCAGCAGGACCTCCGCGCCGAGCAGGCGACCACTGAGGTCCAGCATCAGCCCGGTGCTGTGCTCGGCGTCGAGGGGACCGGGCTGAATCGCGCGCAGCCCGATCGCTTCGATCTCCTCGGTCAGCGGCGTCGGTGCCGCGAATCCGGTTCCAGCGCCCAGCCGTACCGTCCACTCGTCACCAGGGCGCCACAGCAGCGCCAGGCGCTCGGTCCACTCGAGCCCCGTCTCGGGATGGAGATCCGCGCGCACGCTCGCCGAGACTGTGACGCCGCTGAACTTGCGATCGCCGGTGATGAACAGTCCCGGCGTCACCCAGTCATGATCGAAGCTGGGGTTGAGCTCGTTGTGGTAGGCATCGACTTGCGCGGCCGCGCCGAACACGAGCGCCCCACGCTTTTCCTTTATCATGCGTGTGAGCTCGGCGAATCCGGTCGAGATCCGGTCCGCTTCGATCGGTCCGGTGCCGAACCGGCGTTCGCGGCCGTTGGTGGACAGCGCGACCCGGGCTGCGACAACCCCGGAGTCCGCGCGCGGCACGCGCAGTGTCGCGCCGAAGTCGACGCGCCGGCCCGTCAATCCCTCGCGAAACGGCTGCCCGTCGGGAGCGACCGCGCTCCCGATCGTGCCGCCCTGGCGGTCGTCATACGCATATCCTGCGGTGATGAACAGCGAGCGGCCGCCCCCGTTTGCGTCGGTGAACGAGTAGCGCGGCCGGACGCCCCAGCGGCGCGCGCGCGGTTGATCGCCCCAGCCGTCGTTGTCCGGATCGGCCTCCTGCTGCACCGTCCCCGACGCGAGCAGCGACAGCCCGGCGTGCTCCGAAAACCGCCGGCTCAGCCATGCGGCAGCGTCGGTGACGCCCAGCGTGCGCCGGTTGAGCAGCACTTCGCTCCGCCCCGTCGGCTGCTTCGACACCAGGTTGATCACACCGCCGAGCGCCTGGCCGCCGTACAAGGCGGACGCGGCGCCTTTGATGAGCTCCACTCGGCTCAGATCGACGGGAGAGATATCGAGCGGGCCGAGCGCGCTCGCCGCGCCGCCGTACAGCGGCAGGCCGTCGGAGAGCATCGCGGTGTATTGCCCGGAGAGCCCGAGAATCCGCACGCTGCCCGTTCCGAGCGTCGGCGATGCGGCTTGAACGCGCAGCCCCGGCGTCTCGTTGAGCAGCATCGTGATGCCGCTTGGCGCCATGAGCGTGTTCTCGTCGACTTCCATCTCGTCGAGCACTTCAACTCGATCCGGCGTTTCTCCCGCGAGGCGCTCGGTGCGTGTCGCGGCGACGGTGACCGCTTCCATCTCCATCGCGTCCTCCATGGCGATGTCGATGGTCAGCGAGATCGTGCTGTCCGCCCGCACGCTCACGGTGACGCGCTTGGGCGCGTACCCGATCCGCGAAACGATGAGCGTGCGCTGCCCCGCCGGCAGCACCAACAGCGCTCGGCCATTCGCGTCCGTCGTCGCGCTGCGATTGTCGGAGCGAATCAGGGCGCCCCCCACCGAGCCCATCGGTTCCTGCACCGTCACATTGACGGTCCCGGAATCGGATTGCTGGGGGAGGGCAGCGAGCGGTGCGATGCCGAGCAGCATCAGGAAAGGCAGTGTGATGGCGGCCACGCTCAATTCTATTTGCCCGGCGCCGCGGCGTCGTGCAGCGCCCGGAACGCGGCGGTCAGCTCCGGCATCTGGTGATTGGCATTGAGCCCGCTGGGCTGCGGGAGCAGCCACAGCCGCGCAGCGCCGAGCAGCTCCGGCTGCGGCCCGATCACCGCCTTGGGCCGTCCGAATGCGGCGCGATACGCGCCGATCCCCACCACGGCGACGAACGTCGGAGCATATCGTTTCACCTTGCGCGCGAGCCGCCGCCCTCCCGCCACGAATTCCTCGCGCCCGAGCTCGGCGGCAGTCGCGGTCGCGCGCGCCACGAGGTTCGTGATCCCGTACCCGTACTCGAGCAGCTCGCGCTCTTCCCAGGGCGCGAGCACGCGCGGCGTGAAGCCGGCGCGGTGCAGCGTCGGCCAGAACCGGTTGCCGGGGCGGGCGAAATGATGGCCGGTCGCCGCCGAGTAGAGTCCCGGATTGATCCCGCAAAACAAGACGCGCAGTCGCGGCGCGATGACGTCGGATACGGTCCGTCCGGCGGCCGCGAGGACTTCGGCCCGCGTCACTTTCAATCTCGGCTCGGTCATTTCAGGAATTAATCTCAACCGGATGAACGATTTGCTCCAGCTTTTGAGCTAACCATGTTACACCCAGGAGTGATTCGAATCTCCCTTTGGAGAGCGGAGCCTACAGTGACCAGCACGATCGCGTCCCGGTTCGAGAGACTGGCGATCCTCGTAGAAGAAGAGCGCAACAGCCTGCTCGCACAGTGGCGCTCGCAGGTGTGCCGCATGCCGTCTGCGCGCGGGCTCGATGCGCCCACGATCGAGGACCACGTGCCGGAGCTGATCGAGGAGCTGGCGCTCTGCTGGCGTAGGTCGTCCGACAAGACCGTCGCCGACACGGTGCTCGAAGGCACCTCCTCCCAGCACGGCCGCCAGCGTTTTCACGACGGCTTCGATATTGTCGAAGTCGTCGCGGAATACAGCATTCTGCGCGGCTGCATCTTCGATCTCGCCGAGCGGCACAATTTGAGCCTGCACGACGGGGCGTTCCACACCCTGAACCGCGTGTTCGACGAGGCGATCGGGGTTGCGGTCCAGACATTCGCCACGCAGCAGGCGCTCGAAATGCAGCGCCGGCGTGAGGAGTATCTCGCGTTCGTCGCGCACGATCTGCGCACGCCGCTCAACGCGATCAGGCTCGCGACCGAGGCACTGACGCGCGAGCTGTTGAGCGATGGCAAGAGCCCTATCACGATGCGGATGCTGAAGACGCTGCACCGCAACGGGCGCCGTCTGGAGACGCTCGTCGACAGTGTACTGAAGGAAAGCGGCCACATCGCCACCGACGCGGGCGTCAAAATCGAAGCGCGCGCGTTCGATCTCTGGCCGCTCGTCGCGAGCGTGATGAACGATCTCGCGACAGTCGCCGAGACCTGTGGCGCGCAGCTCGAGAACGACGTGCCCGACGAGCTGGAAGCCTACGGGGATGCGGACCTCGTACGACGCATCCTCCAGAACCTGATTGCCAATGCGATCAACTTCACGCCGCGGGGGACTGTGACCGTAGGGGCGCGCCTAGCCGACAGGGCCGGAACGGTCGAGTGCTGGGTGCGCGACAACGGCTGTGGAATTCCAGCGAGTCGCCTGGCGGCAATCTTCGAGAAAGGCGAGAGCGACGGCTCGGACGACGAGGCGCCGGGCCTCGGACTTCCCATCGTGAAAGCGTTTGTGGAAGCGCACGGCGGGACTGTGACGGTCAGCAGCAAGGAGGGGCACGGGTCGACCTTCCTGTTCACCTTGCCGAGGCGAGAGGCGACCGCTGTAACTTAGGTCATGACGGGGAGATGGCGTGTCGCGGCAATCCTCGCCGCGGCTGTCGGGGGTGGCGCAGCCTGCGCTGACGACCCCACGAGTCCGGATCCGCTCGATGCAGCGCAGGCGGCGCGTGTCGCCCCGCGGCTCGCGGTGATGACCTACCTGGTGGCCACCGCGTCCTGGGGCCGTTCTTTCTTCGACAACTTTCTGCCCTGCCTCGAGCGGGGCGCGCTCAGCTACGTCGATTCGGACCGCGGCCGCCGCGTCTGGTTCAGGGGCTGCGATCTGGGGACCGGGCTCGTGATCGAGGGCAGCGGCGAGATCGAGTGGGCGGCTGCGGCGCCGGGGCCGGATCGCGAGCCGTTCTGCACGTTCGGACCTTCCGCGACCTGCGCCACCGGCTTCCGCTGGAACGGCACCCTGGCGATCACGATCGATGATTCCGTCACCGTCGTGCTCGCCGACTATGAAGTGACCGACGTCAGCGTCACAGTCGGCGTGGACACGATCCAGCTCCAGTCGCTCAACGTGCTGATAGCCGGCTCGAACGTCCCCATGGACGACCCGGCGCTCGCGGCGGAGCTGTTCGACGCGACTGGACGGACGCTCGACCACATTCCCAATCCGTCGCAATCAGTGTCGGCGCTGAGCCAGGCTGATCTGCACCGCCTCGCGTACGACGGGATCAGCGTCCTCGCCTCGTTCCTACTGGACGAGACCCAGGAGGCCGGGCGCGGCGATCACGTGCACACCTTGAGCTGCGGGACGAGCAGCGTCACCTACGATGCGCAGCAGCTGCCGACCATCACCTCGACCTGGAACGGGTGTCTCATCAACGGCCTGATCTACGACGGTAGCTTCACCATGAAGTGGGGGCGGTGGGACATCAGTCAGAACAGCTTTGATGCGATCCGGCTGGATGTGTCGGGCACCCTGACGGTAGGAGGGGCGGTGCCTCGCGTGGGCGTCACGTCGCTGCAGGTTCTGATGTCGAACGCCGACGGCGGCGGCATCGAGGGAACGCTCGGCGTTCGGCTGACGCTGACCGGCACCGGGGGCTCGCGCTCGCTGGCGGTGAACGTTCCCGTCGACGATTGAGGCTCAGCGCAGGCGCGGATCGACGGGAAAGGGAACGGGATGCCCCCGCGTGATCTCGGGGAAGTCCGCGTGTTCGGGGTTGATCAAGTAGTTGTACTCGACCGCCACCAACGCACTCGGCACCTTGAGGACCGCGGCCTGCCGCGCTTCCAGCCAGGCGTCACCGATCACGCGCAGCTCCGGCGGGGCAGGGTAGGCCCGCCACTGCGGTGGCAGGTCAGTCGACTCGACCTCACGCACCAGTCGTTCCGGGATTTTCACTTCGATGACGCGATAGGCTGTGAGCGGAGCGCTCGAGTCGAGGTGGGCGAGCATCTCGAGGGTCGCGAGGGCGATCGTGCTCGATGTGTACACCGCGCGCCGTCCCTCGCTGGTCCAGCGGCCGCCACTCAGCCGCGCGCCTTCGCCATCGAAGGCGGACGCGGCGTGCTTGGCTTTTACGATGCGCCAAACCGTCAGCACTTAGGCGAAGACGCCGTACTCGAGCCGGTTGATGAGCCGCTCGACCTCGTGTGCGCCGGGCTCGGTCTTGGTCAGGGAGAGCGGGCTGACGCCCCCGAGCGCCTTGAGCGGGGATTGCAGCCAGTCCAGCGCCGAGCGGTTGTTTCCCTCGAACAGCTCGATCGCCTTGCCGTACACCCGCGAGAGCCGGAGCAGCCGATCGGACTCATCGGGCTCGAGGCGGCCTGAGGCCTTGCGGCGCTGCAGGGTGCGCGGCGGAATGATCAGGAGATCGGCGAGTACCTGCATCGGCAGGGCCATCAGGCGAAGGATTTTGAGCAGGGCGCCGAAGGCGAGTCCCTGCTCGACTTTCTTGTGCAGCGTGGGCGTATCGAACGAGCGGAGGCCGAGCAGGGCCACGTGCGCGTTCGGGCCCCGGGAGCGCCGCACGGCCTCCAGGTAGGAGGCGATCTCGGGAACAGGCTTCGAGCGTGCCATATGGCTGATATCTAGACGCCATATGGCTTCGCGTCAACTGCGATGCGCGCGTTGTAGAATGAACGCCGGAACCTTCACTCTGTAGAGTCCCCGGTCGGTTGATGCAACAGCATCCAGGACGTCCCGAACTTGTCCCGCAGCATGGCGAAGCGGTTGGCGAACGGTGTCTTTTCCATCTTCATGAAAATCTGGCCGCCGTCGGCGAACAACGCATAGAGCCGCTCCGCGTCCGCTTCGCGATCCAGCGACAATGTGAGATACGCGCTGCGCATTGGCTCGGCCTGCGGAATGTCGGCGCCCATCAAGACCATCGTTCCGATCTCGAGACGCGCGTGCACGATCTTCTCCTTCCAATCGTCCGGGACATTGGGATTGGGCTGTTCGCGGTGCCGCACGATCTCCGTGATCCTGCCGCCGAGCTGGCGCTCGTAGAAGCGGAACGCTTCCTCGCAATTGCCCCGGTAGTTCAGATAGATGTCGAGTCGCATCGAGAATCGCTCCCCCTGGGCGTTAGATCTCGAGCAGATCCCTTCCGACAATGACCCGCCCGCGATAATGCACCCGCGCACCCTCGATCCACATCTCGTCCGTAATCGCTGGATCATCCGCCGGTACGAGGTGCGACAGCACCAGCAGCTTGACCCCCGCCGCTTGCGCCACACGCCCCACATCCTCGACCGCCGTGTGACTGGCCAGAAGATGCTGCCGGAGCCCCGGATGGTTCGGCACGCGCGCTACGAGGCGCTCGACCCCGGCCAGGTGCATCGCCTCGTGCACCAGCACGTCGGCACCCTTCGCAAGCTGAATCAGATTGTCCGACGGCGCGGTATCGCCCGAAATCACGATCGAGCGATCGGGCGTATCGAATCGGTAGGCGAATGCCGGCTCCACGATCGGATGCGGCACGAGCGCGGCCGTGACCTTCACCGGGCCATCGCTCAGCACCACGCCACCCTGCGTCAGCTCGTGCGGATGCACCAGCGGCGCAAGCGGCGGGTACGACTCGTCCTTGATCCGGATGTTGATGTCGTACTCGTTCATCTCGAGAAACAACCTGGTCATCTTCTCGAGCGGCGGCGGGCCCCAGGTATCGACCCGCGTCTCGAGCCCGACCGCCCACGCCAGGTGAATCAGATTGCCATAGTCGAGATTGTGATCGGAGTGTTGATGCGTGATGAAGATGTGCCGCAACGTTGCGAGCGGGACGCGCGCGGCGGCGAGCTGGCGCGCCACGCCATCTCCGCAATCCACGACGTACGCCGCATTGTTGAAGATGATGACTTGCGAGGTGGACACCCGGTTGTCGCGCGGCCGCGGCCCGCCACCCGTGCCGAGCAGGATGAGTCGAGTCTTGCTCGCCTGCGGCTCCGAGGGCCAGCGGCTTGCCAGCACGCTCGCTGCCGTGGCCATGAAGGCGCGGCGATCCATAGTCTTCAATTTACGCCCGTGTAGATTTGATGCTTGTGCGACAGGGGGAATCGGCTATGCGCAGGTGTGCGCCGAATTGGTACCGCCAGGCCCCATGATCACCGCGATGTGTGCATGACTCTGCAAACCCTGGTCGTTGGGGCAGCCTTGATCCTCACCCAGACGCCCCCAGCGCGCCCCTTGTGGACGATCTCCGGGTACCTGGGTGGCGGCGAAGGCGGGCCCGGCGCGAGCATGGCGTCGCACCTCGAGCGGGTGGGCGGATTCGAATCGAAGAGTGTGTGCTTCTACGTCGGCTGTCCCGACTTCCCGCGCTTCCATCGACCCGCCAGGCAGTGGTCGGTGGCGCTGGGTCACACGCTGGGCCGCCGCCTGGGCGTTCGAGCCATGGTCGGCGCCGGATCCTTCGGCTGGGCCACGGGCGAGGGAACGAGCGGCAGCATCACGCGGCATTGGTCTGCAACGACCGTGAGTGCGCACCTCACCTACGAGCTGCCTCCAGCGCAGTGGCTCAAAGAAGCAGCGTTTGGGGCTTCGTTTGGAGGCGGACCGATCCTGGCCTGGGTGCGGAGCGGCAGGGGCGTCCCGGATGCGTATCCCACGGACTCAAGCTCCGAAGTCACGCGCCTCGGCGTCGAGCTCCGCGCGGCGGGCACGATGTGGCCCGGAAAGCATCGCTGGTTCTTCTTGGGTCTCGAAGCCGGCTACCGATTCCTGCCGGGCCGCACCGAGGGCCCTTACGCGCTCGATACGGGGTCGGGAGCGCTCCCCAGCTTCGATGTGGCATACCACCACTTCACCTTCGGAATGGTGACGGGAGTCCGCTTCCCCTTCCCCTAGGTGCACGACGGGAAATGCTGCTGCAGCAGCGCGATGACCTCGTTCTCAAACTTCAGTCGAACCGCCGCCAGGTCTTCGTCGGACTCGTTAGAGTCGAGAGCCACAAGCGCGATGCTGGTTCCGCACGGCGTCCGGTCCTGCAGTGTGATACGGAGTCCGTCTCCGGTCAGCGTATCGGCGGTCACGCCAAGATTATCGTCTGTGGACTCCCAGTCATGCGCGAGAAAGAAAGCGCGCACTGCGGGCCTCGCCCCGAGAATCGGATAGGTCGTGCCCGCTGGGAAGTCGTAGTGGTATGAGGGTGCCGTGGATGTCGCCATGATCGCAATGGCGGCGCAAACCGCCATCCCCGCGGCGACCGCGCGACGCACGACGCCGAGCCAGCGGCCTCGTCCAGACGCCGGCGATACCGTCGCCGCGCGCGCCGCCGGAACCAGCGCGAGCAGCGCGATCCAGTCCGTGTAATCGATGACGCGGCGCACCGGCCAGAGGCCGAGCGCATTCCAGGCGGCGATCGCGGGGTCGCTGAGCGGCGACTTCCAGAAAAGAAAGCCGGCGCCGGTGAGCGCGAAAATAATTGCGCGCCGGCCCGGCAGAAACGCGGACCACAATAGCGGGAAGGCGTAGAGGCCCGCGAAATCCGAGAGCTTGCCGGTCCACCAGTTTCCGTAGGCTGCTTTGAGAATCCAGTCGTTCACCACGAGCAGCAGCACCGCGGTGACGAAGCCGGGTGCTGTGAGGATCTCAACTGTTCGCGGAGCCGGCCTATGGTATCTGACGATGAAAGGCGACATGACGTCTGTAGCGGCCCATGCGATCCTCCATGAGCTACCGCGCTGGCGTGATCACGATGTTCCGATACTCGATGGGTCCGTGATCGCCTTGTAAGAAGATCGGCCCCGGCGCGCCTTCATCCGAATCGAGCGCGCCACCGGTGGGCCCGGGAATGTTGCGGCGGGTGATCACCTCTTTGCCGTTCAGCACCACGGTCACCTGCCGGCCCACCAGCGTGATGTCGAATGTCTGCCACTCGCCCGCCTGCTTCCCGGCGTTCTCGTTGGGCGGAATGAAGCCGTAGATCGCGCCGAGTGCTTCGGTGGCCACGACGCCGAGCGCGGGATCCGCGATCTGCAATTCGTGCCGACCGCGCAGATAGATCCCGCTGTTGCCGCGTGCCGGATAGCGGAACTCGATGTGCAGCTTGAAGTCGCGGAACTTCCCGTTCGTCTCGAGATTAGCGCCGGCCTTGGTGTTCGTCAGCACGCCGTTCACCACCTGCCACGCGTTCTCGCCCCGCTGCGGATGCCACCCCGTGAGGTCGCGCCCATTGAACAGCGTGAGCGGCGCGCTCCACTGCACCGGCTTCGCCTCGAGCGCGGGCGCGCGCACGCCGGTGAGCGGCATGCGCGCCCCGTTCGGGAACGTGATCGTCCCGGACAGATTGTCGCCCCGGACCGCCGCCTCCACCTGCAGGTCCTGTTCGCCCTCTTCCCATTGCGGCGGGATCGCGAACCGCAGCGTGTCGTTCTCGAAGAAGATGCGCGCAATCGGCCGCGCGCTCCCCACGACCGCCACGAACCGGCCCACCAGCGCGGCATTGCCCGATTTCTGCACCTCGAGCCAGGACGGCAGCGTGCCGTCGCTCGCCTGAAGCTTCAGGTCCCAGCGGCCGGTCGCCGGACCTCGCGTGTCCTGCTGTTGTGCGGAAAGAGGGGCGCTCATAAGCAGAGCAGTCGAGCACAGCATGAGGGTGTGGTTCATACAGCTGAATCTTTCGGCGGGAACTGCGTCGCGGAAGGCCCTACGGGACCGGGAGTTTTCCGGGAAACTCTTCACTTTCCTCGCCCAGCGTCACGTACTCCGCGCGGAATCCACCGAGCATGCGTCGGATCCCTTTGACCTCCACGTGCCGGTAGCGGCCGTTACAGCAGCGCATCCAGCGTCGCAGCCGCACTTCTTCCCCGGGCCGGCTGGTGCGGAGCCACCGCTCCAGCTCAGGCAGGTCGTCGGGATGGTAGAAATCGCGTACATGCATTCCGCGCAGCCGGCCCAGCGGCGTACCCAGCATGCTGGCGGCCGCTTCGTTGGCATCCAGCACTCGACCGGCCTCATCATAGACGATCACGGGACTAGTGGCGCGATATGGCATGAATGAATTTCGATCCGAGCGCCACGCGCAAACATCCGCCGCGATGGCTAGTCCTGATGGCTTATGGTCGCGAACCGCGCGGTCTCGAGTCCACACATCACCCTGCCCGGGGGCGGCACGCTCGAGGTATATGCCCCAAGCATGCGCGCCCGCCGGGTGGGTCCTAGTGACAGGTCGCCAGAGCCGGCTGCTGTCCCAGGTTCAGAACGATCGGCGCTACCGCGTCGGTCGAGTCGGCCCGCAGTACCCGTAGCATCAGCGTTCTCGAGCCCACCGAGCCGCGGAAGCGCGCCGCTGTTTGTGCCGTGCCGGCCGCACCATACAGACCGACGATGTCGAACCGGCCCTTCTTATCCAGCATGATCGGCTCGGTTGTGCTGCCCGCGCCGCAGGCGCCGTTGAACGTCGTCGAGACCTGCGTCGCCGTGAGCCGGCCCTGCTCGCTGCCCCATTGTCCCGTCAGCAGTATGCCGCCCGTTGCGGTCGGCGACTGACAGGCGCCCCACAGCGTCGCGCTCAGCGCGCCCGCCAGGACGATCCACCCCATGTGTCGCTGCATACAAGAACTCCTCCCCTTGCGAGGGAGGAGTGCAGGATTTGTGCCTTTGTTGATGTTATGGCGGAGGCCGCACAATGCACTGCATTACCGGTGCCAGTGC
>DASTDR010000668.1:0-2019 GCA_035710265.1 Gemmatimonadales bacterium
CGTCGAAAAATCGTACTCGTCGTACGCGCGACGCATCCGCGCCGTGGCCTCCGCGTACCGCGCGAGGGCATAGCGGTCGATGACGTCGAGCTGGTCGAGCGGCACCATGTCTACAGCGGGATCGAAGTCGTAGAGGTTGGCCACGAGAATCCGGCATGTGTTCCGCAGCTTTCGATAGACATCTACAACCCGGGTGAGAATTTCCTTGCTGACGCGGAGCTCTTCTGTGAATTCCGTCATCGCGACCCACAGCCGGATGATTTCGGCGCCGCTTTCCTTGATGACCTCCTGCGGAACGATGGCGTTTCCGCGTGACTTCGACATCTTTCGGCCTTCGAGATCAATGAGAAAGCCGTGCGTGAGGACCTCGCGAAACGGCGGCCGGCCTCGGGTGGCCAGCGCCACCAGCAACGAGCTCTGAAACCAGCCGCGGTGCTGATCGCTGCCTTCGAGATACATGTCCGACGGCCACGTCAGATCCGGATACCGCGGAAGCACGGCTTCGTGACTCGATCCTGAGTCGAACCACACGTCGAGTATGTCGGTCTCGCGTTCGAAATTCGTTCCTTTGCACGATGGGCACGCAAATCCAGCCGGCAGGAATTCCTCGGTCGGCCGTTCGTACCAGGCATCGGCGCTGTACTGCTCGAAGAGAGCGGCGGCCCGTTCGACCAGCCCCGCCGTAATCACCGCCTCGCCGCATGCTGTGCACGATACGGCTGGAATCGGCACACCCCATACCCGCTGGCGCGAGATGCACCAGTCCGGGCGATTCGTCACCATGTTGTAGATCCGATCGCGTCCCCACGCCGGGATCCACCGCACCTGATTGTCAATCGCGTACCGGGCCGCCTCGCGCAATGTACGCAGCCGTCCGTCCTCGCATGGGATTACAGGCGCGCCGTCCATGCGCACGAACCACTGTGACGTGGCCAAGAAGATCACAGGGTTATGACACCGCCAACAGTGTGGGTATTGATGGACCAGCGTCTCCCGGTGCCAGAGCCGGCCACGTGCAGCCAAGGCTTGTTCGACATGCGGGTTCGCATCGAACACTCGTTGCCCGCCGAACAGCTCGACAGTTTCGAGGAAATGGCCCGCGGGCCCCACCGGTGCGTAAATGTCGAGGCCGTACTTCACGCCCGTCAGAAAGTCGTCTGCGCCATGCCCAGGCGCAGTGTGCACGGCTCCCGTGCCTTGCTCGAGCGTCACGTACTCGGCGAGTACGCCCACCGAGTCGCGCTCGTACAAGGGGTGACGGAAACGGATTCCTTCGAGCTGCGCGCCTTTCATCCGTGCGATTGGCCGGTCGAATCGTCGGCCGATTGCGGCGCCCACCTGCTCGGAGAGCGCTTCAGCCATGATCACCGCGCGACCATCAACCTCGTACGCCCCGTAGTCGAACTCCGGATGAAACGCGATAGCCAGATTCGATGGAATCGTCCACGGCGTCGTCGTCCAGATGAGAACCGAGACGTTTCGTCCCGCCAGCGCCGGTACGCGGGCTGCGAGGTCGCCAGCCGCGGCCGGATTCAGTTGAAATTCGACGTAGATGGACGGGGACGAATGATCCTCGTACTCCACTTCGGCTTCGGCCAACGCCGTCCGGCAGTGGACGCACCAGTGGACCGGTTTCTTTCCTTTGTAGACCAGCCCGCGCTCAACGAACTTCCCGAGAGCCCTGGCGATGTCGGCTTGATACCGGTACTCCATCGTCACGTACGGGTGATCCCATTGGCCGAACACCATCAGGCGCTCGAACTCCTGCGTCATGACGCCGATGAATCGCTCGGCGTAGGCACGGCAGGCCCGGCGAAGGTCGGCCCGCGACATTTCCCGTTTCTTCGGCCCGAGTTCGCGATCGACGCGCAGCTCGATCGGCAGCCCGTGACAGTCGTAGCCGACCACATACGGCGCATCGAAGCCGGCCATCGATCGCGACTTGACGACCAGATCTTTGAGAATCTTGTTGAGCGCGGTTCCGAGATGAATGTTGCCGTTGGCATACGGCGGACCGTC
>DASTDR010000669.1:0-4927 GCA_035710265.1 Gemmatimonadales bacterium
ATGTATATTCCCGAACCTTATGTCTGCACCCTTGATGCCCGCCGATCGCTGGGGCGAACGGCTGATCCGGCGACTCGGGCTTTGGAGCGCGGTCGCCGTGTTGGTGGGCTCCACGATCGGCAGCGGCATCTTCCGCACGCCGGCGAGCGTGGCGCAGCGGATCGATGACGTGCCGCTGTTCCTGCTCGCCTGGGTTCTCGGAGCCGTTGTCGTGCTATGCGGCGCGCTCACGTATTCCGAGCTGGCCGCGGCGTTCCCGCGCTCCGGCGGCGTCTATGTGTTCGTGCGGGAGTCGTTCGGTCCGCTGCCGGCGTTCCTGTTCGCGTGGGCGGAGCTGTGGATCATCCGCCCGGGCGCGTTCGGCGCGATCGGGATCACCGCGTCGGCGTACACGCTGCGCACGCTCGGCGCCGATCCCTCCGCCGTCGCGGCGGTCATCGGGCCGGTCGAGATTCGCGCCGAGCAGCTGCTTGGCGCCGGATTGATCCTGCTCGTGGGAACCGTCAACTACTTCGGCATTCATCGCGGCGCGATCCTGCAAAACCTGAGTACGGTGTTCAAGGTCGGGGCGCTCGCGTTGCTCGTGCTGGTGGGATTCGCGGTCGGCACGCCGAGCGAGACCGTCGAGGGCGGCATCTTCGCGCAGCGCGCGTCCGTGGGCCTGTCGCCGTTCCTGCTCGCCATGGTCGCGATTCTCTGGGCTTACGATGGGTGGGCCGACTTGGCGTTCGTCGGCGGCGAGGTGAAGCAGCCGCAAAAGACGCTGCCGCGCGCGCTGCTGCTCGGCACGGCAATCGTCGTCGTGCTCTATCTGGCGGCGAATCTGGTGTACCTCTATCTGATCCCCATTCAGCAGATGAAATCGGCGGAGCTGGTGGCGGCGGACGTGGCGCGGCTGTCGATCGGGGCGGCGGGGGTGGTGATCGTCTCGGCGGCGATCGCGGTGAGCACGTTCGGAACGCTCAACGGCTCGATGATGACGGCGCCGCGCATCTTTTTCGCGGCCGCCGAAGACGGGCTGTTCCCGAATGCGATCGCGCGCGTCGATCCCCGCACGCATTCGCCCACCGGCGCAATCGTGCTGATGACCGTGATGGGCATGCTCTTCATCCTGGTCCGCACGTTTACCGCGCTCGCCGACCAGTTCATCATCGGCATTTGGCCGTTCTACGCGCTCGCGGTGGCGGGGGTGTTCGTGCTGCGGCGCACGCGGCCGCGGCTCGAGCGGCCGTACCGCACCTGGGGCTATCCCGTGGTCCCGCTCGTCTTTCTCGCGGGCGCGCTCCTGCTGCTCGGCAACTACCTCGTGTCCGAGACCGCGGCGTTCGCGATCGATATCGGCATCATTCTCACCGGCGTCCCCGCGTATCTGCTGTGGCAGCGCGCGCGCCGGCGGGCGACGCCGCCAATCTCTCCCTCCGGCACCCCACACTAAACAAGAAGGGCGCGATTGCTCGCGCCCCTCGGTGTACCTCAAGGCCGCCCGGCCGTCAGAACGAATACCGCAGCGTCAGCTGAATCTGGTAATTGCTCGACCCAATCGACCGGCCGGCGAACGCTTTCGGCGCCCCCGTCGCCGCATCGTACAGTCGCGTATCGAACGTGAACGTCGGAATCGACGTCGCGAGCGAGCCCGGATTGCGCCCCGTCTGGATCAACGCCGACTGGTTGTTGAACGTCGGGCTGAGCGTGGGCAGCTCGATCTGCCCCCAGTCGTGGTTGATGAGGTTCAGCAGGTTGAACACGTCGAGCTGCACCGAGAACTGTTGGCCGCGCACCGACGGGATCGCCTGCCGCACCGAGAGATCCATCCGCTCCTGGAACGGCGAGCGGCAGCTGTTGCGTGCCATGATCCGCCCGCGCTGCCGATCCAGGCAGGGCTGCGAGCTGATGAACCGCTCGAACGCCTGCGCCGCCGCCACGTTTTGGACGAATGCCGAGCCGACGCCCGTGCCGATTCGGACCTCGTTCGGATCGGTGGCGTTGCGGGGGATGTAGATCGGATCGTTGCCGTTGACCAGATCGCCGTTGATGTCGCCCTGCGTTACGTACACGAACGGGACGCCCGAGCTGCCCTCGAAATACAGCGTGACATCGGTGCGCGTGGGGAACGAGTACGTCCCGTAGGCCAGGAACCGGTGCGGCCGGGAGAAATTCGACGTCGTGGCCACGACGTCCTCGTGCGCGTTCGACAGCTGGCGGCCGAAACGGAAGTTCGAGATCGCGCGGTCGGAGGTGAGGCTCTGCACGTCCATCGACTTGAGATAGGTGTACGCGATCGTCGCCTCGAACCGATCTGTGAAGCGCTTGTTCAACTGCGTGGAGATGGAGTAGTTGTAATCCTTGGACTGGTTCGTCACCTCGATGATGCCTTCCGTGAAATTCACGCCCCGCAAAGACCGCAGCCAGCGCTGATTGTTGTTCGTGACCGAGCCGCTCGAGCTGATCGTGTCCGCATACATCACGCGGCCGTCGCGATCGGTATAGACCCGGCCGGTGGCGCTGTCCGCGAGGCGCGGGCCCTTGAAGTTCGCGTCACGCACCAGCACGCCGTTGATCGCCTTGCGGTACAAGCCCTCGACCGTCAGCACGAAGCCGCCGGGCAATTCGTGATCGAAGCCGGCCGACAGCGCGAAGTACTGCGGGTACTTGAAATTGGCATTGGTGGTGTTGACGCCGACCGTGCCGGCTTGCCCGGCGCCGGGCGCAGCTTGACCGGCGCACGCTGTGGGCAGGCTGCCGACGTCCATCGTGAACGTGGGCGCCTGCGTCGTGGCGGACGCGTTGTTGCACGCCAGGCGCACCAGGCCCAGGCCGGTATTGGCGTACGCGTTCCCGAGCAGAATGTACGGCGGCGGGCCGGTGAAGACGCCGAGGCTGCCGCGAATCTGATTGCGGGTCTGTCCGCCGAGATTGTAGTTGAATCCGATGCGGGGCGAAAACAGGACGGTGCTACCGGGCTTCGTGCTCGTGTGCACAGTCAACTGCGGCAGACCGGTCACCGGGTCCCTGGATGCTGAGTCGAGCTTCACCCTCAGCGTGTCGTTCTCGGGCGGCGTGTCGGGCAGCGACGGGATGTCGGCGCGCAGGCCGGCGGTGATCGTGAGCTTATCGTTCACGGCCCACTGGTCTTGCCCGTAAAAGCTGAAGACGCGCACGCGGAAGTCCGCAGGGATGTCCGCGGGATTCTGGCTGTTCGCGTAACCGACGGCATATCCCGCGGCCTCGCCGGCGATCAGACTGTCGGTATTGAAGAATTTGTATACGCCGAATGCGCCCTGCGCGAAGTTGTTGAAGATGTGCGTGAAGTCGAGCCGCCCGCCCACCGTGAATGTGTGCGCGCCGCGCGGGATCGTGAGGTTGTTCACGACCTCGAAGATGTCCTGGTCCAGCAGGTTGTCCGGTGAGAATTGCTCGGTCCCGAACGTCACCGAGCGCCGCGGTCCCACGGGGCAGGGGCAGGGGGCGACGGTCCCGGTGTCGAGCTGGACGCCGACGGTGACCTCCGGGGCCTGCTGGGGCGTGATACGCTCATCTCGAATCGTGTTGTAGCCGACGATCAGCTCGTTCGAAATGCCGTTCGAGAAATTCGAATACAGCTGCCCCGTGGTCGACGTATTCTTGGCGTCGCGCTTGTACGCGTTCGTGCTGTAACGGAAGCCCGAGTTCTGTACGGTCGGATCGGGGTTGAAGTTGTTGACGTTGCGGAAGAAGTCGTCCTGGCGGTCGTGATTGATGATCTGCCGCAAGACGAGCCGGTGCGACGAATTGATCTCGAAGTCGAGCCGCCCGAACAGATTCGTCAGCGGCGTCTCCTTCTGGACCGGCTCCACGGACCCGACATCGAATCCGTACTGGGACTGCATGACTTGCGCGATCCGGTTCAGGGTGTCGAGCGGAATCACCGGATCGTCCGGTGCTGGCGACGGCGAACCGTTGGTGTAGTAGGGCCCAGCGGCGGGATCTTGCCGCTGTTGCCACTCCGGCGCGATGAAGAAGTGCAGCCGGTTCCGAATGATCGGGCCGCCGAGGTTGAAGCCGTACTGCTGCACGTCGAACGACGGCGTGCGCAGCGGCTCACCGACGAGCTCCACCCCGGCGAGATCGTCGCTGTTGCGGTAGGTATACAGCGCGCCGCCATGCCATTCGTTGGTCCCGGATTTGGACACGGCGTTCACCAGCATGCCGGCGAAGCTGCCCTGGCGCACGTCGGTGGGAGTGAACATGACGCGGAATTCCTTGATCGCATCCAACGACACGATCTTGCCGCCCGCGCTGCCGCCCGGGACGCCGCCGGTGGCGCTCAAATTGAACCGCTCGCTCTGGTTCGCGCCGTCGATCGTGATCGTGTTGTAGCGGTTGTAGGCGCCCGCGCCGGACGCCGCGCCGCTCGCGGGATACACCACCTGGGGCGCGAGCTTCAGCTGATCGACGAAGTCGCGGCTGAACGTCGGAATGCGGCTCACCAGCGTGTCCGAGATCTGCGTCGCCACGCCCTGCCGCGTCGGCGCGAAATCGGCGGTCACCGGTACGCTGATCGTCACCGCCGAGAGCTCGACGGCCTGGGCGATCAACTGGGCATTGACCTTCGTCTGCTCCGACAGGTTCACATCCACGTTCTCACGAATGAACACCTGAAAGCCGATCGCGCGGATCGTCACGGTGTAGGGGCCGCCGACCTCGAGCCCCTGCACGAGGAACTGCCCGTTGTCACGGGTGCGCACCGTCGTGGTGTAACCCGTGCCGCGATGCGTGATCTGCACGCCGGCCTGCGCGACGGGCTGGCCCTGCGGGTCGGTGACTTTCCCCGAAATCGCGCCGGTCGTCACGCCTTGGGCCCAACCAAGGCCCGCGATGAGCATCGAAAACACCGCCGCCGCCACGAGGGCGCGGCACGAACGAACGATCCAGCGCATGGATGGTCCTC
>DASTDR010000670.1:0-5638 GCA_035710265.1 Gemmatimonadales bacterium
TGCATCGATCGATCGTGCAGCCGCCGGGCCAGGATGACGAAGCCCGAGAGGATCATGAGGAACCCAAGAACGAACGTGACGGGATTCATTTCGATTTCTCCAACACCTATTGGACGCTGGAGATGGCCGAGTGGTTCACAGGGAATGTCTGAGAATTTCAGAACGAGCGTGAAAGGGCCGTTTTCGCGAGCAACTTAACAACAATTTAACAACGGCTCCTGCCTGCCCGGGCGCTTCCCTGGCTCATGACCTCGGCGACCGTCGATCGATTGAATCGCAGCTCCTTCGCGCTGCGGCCGTGAGACACGACACGACCGGCGGCATCTGTCAGTCCGGGCCTGCTGCGTAGGTTTGCATGCGGAGTGCGAGCCACTGCCGGGTGTCCCGGACAGGCCTCGGCGGGGCGACGAACGTTCCCTGGGCGGCATCGCACCCCAGCTCGCGCAGCCGCTCCAACACGGCTGCCGATTCGACTCCCTCGGCGATCACTCTCAATCCCAGTTTGTGCCCGAGATCGATCATGGTCCGCACGATCGCGTCGTTGTGCGTCGTCTGTCCCGTCACGAAGGAGCGGTCGATTTTCAATTGGTCGACCGGGAGGTGCCGAAGGTAGCTGAACGACGAGTAGCCGGTCCCGAAGTCGTCGACCGCCAGCGTCACGCCGATCTGGCGCAGGCGCGCCAGGCACGTCAGGCAATGCGCCGGGTCGGCCATCATGAGGTTCTCGGTAATCTCCAGCGCGAGCGCCGAGGCGGGAACCCCGCGAAGCTGCAGCACGTCAGCCACGCGATCGGGGAGGTTGGGATCGCGCAGGTTGCGCACCGAGAGGTTGACGGCAATCTGGATTGAGGGCGGCGCACCCGGCTGCGACCACTCAGTGAGAGCTTTGTCGAGCAGCAGCATCGTCAGCGGCTCGATCATCCCCGACTGCTCGGCCAGAGGGATGAAATCGCCCGGAGGAAGCACGCCATGCCGCGGATGCTGCCATCGGGCGAGCATCTCGACGGCGACCACTCCCAGCGAGTCGAGGCAGACGATCGGCTGATACTCACACAGGAACTGATCCTGCTCGATCGCGGTGCGCAATTCGGACAGCATCGCAAGCTCCCGGTGTGCATGCTGATCCCGATGCGGCGAGTACACGGCGATGCCCAGACCGGTGTTTTTTGCGACATACATCGCGATGTCCGCCTTCTGAAGAAGCGTGTCGCTGTCCGAGCCGTGCTCCGGGAGCCATGCGATGCCGAGGCTTCCACTGATGTTGACGGAATGGCCGCCGACGACAAGCGGCTGTTTGAGCGCGTGCAGCACTTTGCGCGCGGCGTGCATGCCCTGTTCCCCGTCGGTGCAGGGGAGCACCAGCGCGAACTCGTCGCCGCCGAGGCGGGCGACCGTGTCGACGTCCCGCACGACCGAGCGCAGCCGGACCGCAACCTGTTGAAGCACGTGATCGCCGAGGTGATGGCCGAGCCCGTCATTGACGGCTTTGAAACCGTCGAGATCCATCACGAGGAAGGCCAACGGCTCCTGCGCACGTTGTGCGACGAGGACGGCCTGCTGCAGACGATCGTGCAGCAGTATTCGATTGGGCAGATCGGTCAGGGGGTCGTGGTAGGCGAGGTGAGCGAGTCTGGCTTCGGCGTGTTTCCTGGATCGACGGACGTCGACCTCGCGCAGCTCGCGTTCGACAGCCGGGACGAGGCGCGTCAGGTTGCCCTTCATGATGTAATCGTGCGCGCCCGCCTTCATCGCCGCGACGGCCGTTTCTTCTCCGATCGTCCCTGACACGAAGATGAAAGGCATCTCGGTGTCGTACTGACGCAGCACTGCGAGCGCGGCGCTGCCGCTGAAGCCCGGGATCGCGTAGTCGGCGATCGCCAGGTCCCACGGGCCGCGCTGGAGGGCGGAAATCAGGGCCTGCCTGGAATCCACCCGCTCGGAGATGATGGTGTAGCCCGCCTTCGAAAACTCGCGGATCGCCAGCGCGGCGTCGTTCTCCGAGTCTTCGATCAGAAGCACGCGCAACGTCGTAGCAGCCACAGGAGTGTCTCCGCTCTCTTCAGCCACAGCTGGTCCACCACGGACCTTCACGTGCCGCTTGCACTCCGTCCCCTGGGGGGTATACCGGGCTCGATCGATCGCGGCGGCCGGCCCACTGTGGGGCGAGGGGCCTTCCGTCGTCGCGACGATGACGGTAATTCTTACGGCAGTGTGTAATAACTGTCGCAACCGTCATTCGCCGGTCAGCGCAGCCGCATGCAGTACTGTGCCGTGAGGCGACAGTCTGCCGGGCCGCAGGGGTGAGAGATCAGGATTCCTGCCAGCTCAGGGGTCGTCAAGCCGTTGGCTTCACATTACGACCGCGCGTGAAGCGTGAAATAGAACGTAGCGCCGTGGCCGGGCGAGGTTTCGGCCCATATCCGGCCGCCGTGCCGTACGACGATCCGACGCACGGTGGCGAGCCCAATCCCGGTGCCTTCGAAGTCTGCCGCGGAGTGGAAACGCTGGAATGGCGTGAACAGCTTCACGGCGTACTGCAGATCGAAGCCCACGCCGTTGTCGCGAACGAACAGGAGCGTGTCATCGTCCCGCTGCTCCTGGCCGACTTCGATGATCGCGACCGGCTGACGCGACGTGAACTTCCACGCGTTGCCCAGGAGGTTCCCCAGCATCACGGTGAGCAGCCGTGAATCGGCCTGAACAACGAGCCCCTCCGATACCCGGGATTCGACTCGCCGATCCGGCTCTCGCCCTCCGAGCTCCATCAGGATCGTTCGTGCGATGTCAGTCATGTCCACCGGCTCGAGATGAAGCGACGCGCGGGAGACCTGTGACAGGCTCAACAGGTCGTCGATGAGCTGTCCCATGTGCCGCGTTCCCGAACGCACGCGCTCGAGATGGCCACGCCCCTCGTCATCGAGCGTGCCCGAGTGGTCCTCCAACAGCGCCTGACTGAAGCCGTCGATTGCACGGAGCGGCGCCCGAAGATCGTGCGAGACCGAATAGCTGAACGCCTCCAGCTCCTGGTTGGCCAGTTCGAGCTCGCGCGACCATTTGCGACGGATGCGCGCCATTTCCAGGTGCGTCTGCACCCGCGCGAGCAGCTCCCGGGCCGAAAAGGGCTTCACGAGGTAGTCATCCGCGCCTGTCTCGAGACCTTCGAGCACCGCGTCCTCTCCAGCGCGCGCCGACAGAAGCACGACCGGAATCTGACGGGTGTGCGGGTGCGCCCGCAGTTGCCGGAGCAGCGCGAACCCGTCGAGCCGTGGCATCATGACGTCGCTCAGCACCAGGTCGGGAGGCTGCTCGAGCGCGCGGGCGAACGCGCGCTCGCCGTCCTCGACGACCTCGACACGCCAGCAGGAAGACAGCAGCCCGGCAAGGTAGTCACGCATGTCGGCGTTGTCGTCGGCCACGAGGACACGGGCGCGTTCGCGGCCAGCCGTCTCCGCTCTGCTCGAAGCTGGGATGTCTTCCACGGACGCGGATGGGACCTCCCACGCCTCCTGTCCCGGGCCGATCCACTGCGAGGCTTCGAGCAGATACGGGGCGACGCTCGTGGTCGTCGGCCTGACCGTGTCCCCGATGCGTGCCGCGTCGGGCTCCACAGTTCCTGCCGGGATCGACACCTCCATAGTGGTCCCTTCGCCCTCGACGCTCGAAGCTGTGAGAGTCCCGCCGTGGAGCCGGACGAGCTCCCGTACCAGCGAGAGGCCGATTCCGGTTCCCTCGAAGCTGCGTCCCTTCGCGCCCTGGACGCGGTGAAAGCGCTCGAAGATGTGCGGCAGTTCGTGCGCGGGAATCCCGGTGCCGCTGTCGCGCACGGTGAGCTCGACGTGCGTCCCGCGCGAGCATAAACCAACGGTAATCCCGCCCGTGAAGGTGAACTTGAATGCGTTCGAGATGAGATTGAGGACGATCTTCTCCCACTGCGACGGGTCGACACGAACCGGCTCCGGAAGAGGCGGGCAGTCGACGGTGAGCGTCAAGCCGGCCCGCTCGATCAGCGAGCGGAAGGAGCTCGCTAGATCGGCGGTCAGGGCCGAGAGGTCCGTGGGGACGAGCGAGAGCTGCAGGCGTCCTGCCTCGATGCGGGCGAAATCCAGCAGGCTGTTGACGAGGCGAAGCAGCCGGAGCGCGTTTCGGTGCACGGCCCGGAGGCTGTCTTCCTGCAGCAGCTTCGACGGCTGGCTGAGCGCGTTCTCGATGGGGCCAAGAATGAGCGTCAGTGGTGTGCGGAACTCGTGAGAGACGTTGCTGAAAAAGACGGTCTTGGCTCGATCGATTTCGGCCAGCGACTCGGCCCGCTTCTTCTCCGCCTCGTACGCGCGGGCGTTCGCGACGACGTTGGCGACCTGGTCCGCAGTGTCACGAAAACATCGGCGATACCGCTCATCGAGCGTGCGGTGCGGGCTGACGCCAGCCACCATCAGGGCGTAGGGCGTGCCCTGGCCGGCGCGGAACAACGGCAGGATGATGGCGCGTTCGGGCCGGCCGTTCCAGCGACCAGGCGGCAGCAGCTCGAAGCGCGATGCTAGATCGTCGACGACCACGTCCTGCCCGACTCGCAGGACCTCCGCAAAGGGCCAACCATTCCCGTTCGCGTGTTCTGCGATTGGCACCTCAGCGGGCTTGGCGCAGCCGTGGTAGTGCTTCCAGCCGCTGGCAGCGGCGAGCCGTGCGTGGTCCGCTTTCTCGCCGAGAACGTAGAGCAGGGCGAACGGAAGATCCAGCTCGTTGCCAGCGAGGACTTCCGCCGCGGCCTTGTACGCATCGTCTTCGGACTTGGCATCAGAGGCTCGCGCGGCCAGATCGTGCAGCATCCGAATCTGCCGCTCGCTCCGCACCTTCGCAGTCGTTTCCTGCACGGTGTTGAGCAGACCACCGACCAGTCCGTCGTCGCCAGGAACGGGGCTGTACGAAAAGGTGAAATACGTCTCTTCGGCCATGTCCCCGCTCTTGATGAACAATTGCAGGTCCTCGGTCCAGGTTGCCGGCCCGCCTTCCTGGACGCTCCTGGCCATCGGCCCGGCGATGTCCCACACCTCGGCCCATACGTCAGCGGCTGGAGCGACCAGCGATTCAGGATGCTTGTCCCTCAAGATCGGGCGATACGCATCGTTGTAGAGGTGCAGAAGATCGGGACCCCACCAGAGCAGCATGGGGAAGCGGCTGCCGAGCACGACGCCCAGCATGGTTCTCAGGCTTCTCGGCCACTGTTCGACGGGACCAAGCCGGGTCTTGGACCAGTCCATCGACCGCATGAGGGCACCCATCTCGCCGCCGCCGGCAAACAGGTCGCCGGTGTGGCCGTCGGCAGGGACGCCCGCCGCCCGGGAGTCAAGCGCAGCGGGCCGGCGACGGTCCGCTCTGCTGTCAGTCATCCGACTGCCCCCGGGCAAGGAGAGAAAAGCTCCATCGGTCTAGCCCATCATTCGTATCGGCACTTCCCTGCCTGTCCTCGCCCGCACCTCGCCCGCTGTCGATCGCGGCCGACCAGCGCCAATCCATGACTTCAGTCACGGTCGCGATTCGATCGTCGGCGCCGCTTCTTCTTGTCGCCCAGCGCACGAAGGCTCCCCACCAGCCCGACCCCTGACGCCAGCGCGGCAAGGACCCCTCGCACGGTCTTCACGTT
>DASTDR010000671.1:0-3187 GCA_035710265.1 Gemmatimonadales bacterium
GTCGGTGAAGCGGTACCGGAGCATCAATGTGTCGGGCTGATCGCGCATTGGATCCTTGAGGAAGCTGAACAGCCACTCCCGCTGGACCTTGCTGGCGACGGCGGACAGATCCGGGCCGAGCGTGCCGCCGCGACCGTCGACCATGTGGCACGTCACACAGCGCGCCTCGCCAAACAGGGTGCGCCCGCGGGCTGGCTCGGCCGCTTCCCAATCGACCGCCGACGAGTCGAGCGGAGCGACCGCACGCTGAGCGAGCAGAAACGCGCTCAGGCCCGCGATCTCGTCCGGCGACAGGCGGAAGTTGGGCATCCGCGCCTGCGACAGGTAGTCGCGGGGGTTCGCCAGCCAGACGTTGATCCAGCCGGGCTGCAGCTTGTAACCGACACTTTCCAGACGCGGGGCGCGGACCTCCTCGCGCGAGAAGCCGGGAATGTCATGGCAGGCGGCGCACCCGGCGCGTGCGATCTGCTCGCGCCCAGAAGTCAACCAGAACGCCTGCGGCACCACAGGCTGGCGGTGGCACGTGCCGCAATTGGCCTCGATCAACTCACCGGTGCGAATGGGCTCGGACCAATATCGCAGGCGACGATGCGCCGCGTCAGAGTAGTTGGTGGCCTCTCCCTGACCTCCATGACAAACCGTACAGCCGTATCGATCCGGAGGATGAGTCCGCAGCCACATGCCTCGATGCGTGGTGAACGGCTGTGGCGCGCTCGCGAAGGCCGGGTCGTCCACGCCCAAATGACATGTCGTGCAGCGGTCGACCCGATCGAGATCCGTCAGCCAGACCTGCTGGATTCCCCCCACCGGCGGTACCAGACTGAGCGCGTGGGGATCTTTGACTTCCCGTTCGAGCTGTCTGAACTGCGCCTGGGTGGTGCGCCACTCGGCCAGGTACTCTTTGAAGAACACCCAGGCGAAAATCGCCAGGAAGGCGACGCCTAGTACGGCGAATGCCTGGTGCAGGCGAAGCGGGGCGATCTGGGGGCTGCGCATGGCTGATCACCCGGCCCAGGGCCACACCCACGCCCAATTCGGCCCACGGAAATAGGTACCGATGATCGTCAGCAGGATCGCGACCGACACTAGCACACCGAAGATCCAGTTGGCGCGCCGGCGCTCTGGAGCGAACCAGACGCCGACGCCACGCGGGGCCGGATCGAGGTATGGCGTCAGGAGCAGCAGGAGCACGACGATCGTCGGCACCAGTACGCCGCCGATAAACGCGCTGTAATGGACCAGCTCCTGCAGGCCAAGAAAATACCAGGGCGCCTTGGCAGGGTTCGGCGTGCGCGTCGGATCGGCGAGCTCCTCCAGCGGTGCGTCGAACAGGAGCGACACGACGTGCAGCATGACGAGTACCGCGAGCAGAGCGATCAGCTCGCGGTACAGCAGGTGCGGCCAGGCCATGACCTCATCTTCAGGGTCGGCTTCGGCCACCGGCAAGGCCGGCCGATCGGTCAGCGCCATCAGGCCGTAGCTCCGCGTCGATGCAGGGAATCGTCCGGGGCGGTCTTCTTCGACCGGCGCCGGCTCGGATGGCGCGGGCGCGCTGAGCCCGTCCTTCCGCACGCGGAAGAAATGCACGCCGACCAATCCGAGCGCGATCCCGGGCAAGATCACACAGTGCAGAACATAGAACCGCAGCAGGGCGCCCGGGCCGATCACGTTGCCACCGAGCAGCAGATACTTCAGGTCGTCGCCAAGCCACGGAGCATAGCCGGCCATGTTCGATCCAACGGTGATGGCCCAGAATGACAGCTGGTCCCAGGGCAGCAGGTAGCCGGTGAACGAGAGGAACAACGTCAGAAGAAGCAGCCCCACCCCGACCAGCCAATTGAACTGGCGGGGGACCTTGTAGGCGCCGGTAAAGAACACCCGACACATGTGGAAAAACGCCGCCACCACCATGGCGTGCGCCGCCCAGCGGTGCATGTTCCGGAGCACCATCCCGAACGTAACGACGAACTGCAGGTCTTTCATGCTCCGGTACGCGGCGGGAGGGCTCGGCGTGTAGTACAGCATCAGCGCGACGCCGGTGACGATCAGGACGCCGAACAGATAGAAGCTGATGAGCCCAAGACCCAGCGTGTAGGACGCGCGCAAGCTGTGCCGCTGCACCTTGACCGAGTGGACGTGCAGGAAGAAGCTGGAAATCATGGCGGCCGCGCGGTCCTTATCGGTCCGCGGCCAGCCGACTCGGAACACCGAGCGGCCGACATTCCCGAGCCACAGGCGCATTCGTGTCGCGTCCGGCATCTCAGACCCTGAACCGATAGTCGGCGTCGACGATCCGACGCTCGTCGACCGTGAGCTCCCCGCGCGGCGACAGGCTCAGGCCGAACCACGCCAGCGGTCGCGGCGCGGGGCCACTCATCACCTGGCCATTCAGATCGAATCGGCTTCCATGACAGGGACAGGCGAATCCTTCCCCTGGGACGAAGCGCACATTGCACCCCAGATGCGTGCACACCGACGAGATGGCGTAAAACCCCTCGGGCGTGTTGAACACGAACAGCCGGCGATCCGGGAGAAAGCTCGGCTCGCCGGCCGGGAAATCTTCGGGGTGTCCCGCCGGAAACCGGCTGGCCGGCTCGTACAAGACGTTTGGAAACAGATACCGCGCCGTGGCCCCGAGGAACCCCAGAACCCCGACGACCACGCTGCCCGTGCCCGTTGCAAATAAGAAACGCCGACGCGTCATGGGCCACGTCAGTCTCATCCCGCCTGCTCCATTTCTTCGGCAAAGAGCTGCAGCGTTGTGGCGGGACCGTCGTCGATCTCGAGCAGCTCCATGGTGACGGCGCCGGTCGGGCAGCGGTCCGCGCACAGGCCACAGCGGATACACCGCTCTTCGTCCTTGAGGATCGCACCACCCCCCGGCGTCACCCCCAGCGCCTGGCGCAGCGCCTCGAGGCCGGGCTCGTCGTGAAGCCGATCGAGCCGCACCAGCTTGAGGCAGTTTTCGGGACAAACGTCGACACACCCGCCGCAGAGAATGCACTTCTCGGAATCGAAAATCGGGCTGACGTTGCACCAGAGACAGCGCGAGCCCTCGGTCCGGGCCTGCGGTTCGGGATAATCCAGCTCGACTTCCCGGAAGCCCGTACGCCGCTGAACGGGCAGACACGGAATCGGCTGACGTGGAACGCGGTCGTAGTCCTCGGCCCAGCGGCTCAGCTTCAGC
>DASTDR010000672.1:0-14066 GCA_035710265.1 Gemmatimonadales bacterium
GTCATGGCGCCGGAAGCGTTGGCGGAGGCCGTGACCGCGGAGCTGTTCCGTCACAGCACGACCGCGGGCGTGCGCCGCTGGGTGGCTGAACGCGCGACATTGCCGAGACATCAGCTCACTGTGCGGCTCGATGGTATCGCCGTGCGGGTCAAGGTGTTGGACGGCGGGAGTGTACGAGTGAAGCCGGAGTATGAAGATGTGCTGGCGGCGGCCAAAGCCTTGGGCCGGCCGCCGATCGACGTGGCGCGCGCCGTGGAGCGCGACGCCGAAGCTCTCATCGCGAAAGCCAAGGAGTGAACGTGCGTACGGTTCGGAATCTGGTAGCTGTCTCGCTGGCGATGGTCGCGGCGCCACTCGGCGCGCAGTCCGGGGGGACCTGGGCCGCGGCGAAGTGCGATATCAAGCCGGGTCATCATCTCGTCAACAGCGGCGTGCTGTATCTCAAGAGCGCGACGAACGCGCGCCACGATGAACAGAGGCAGAAGGATTTGCGAGACGCGCAGCGGGTGTTGACTCAGGCGATCACGTCGGGCGGACAGGAAAAGAATCCGGCGGCGTGGTACTACCTGGGCCGCTATTCCATTCTGACCAACGATGCGGTAGGCATGGATACCGCATTCGCCCGCGCGGAAGCGCTAAAGCCTGCGTGCAAGGACGATATCGCGGGATGGCGGCGCGTCGTGTGGGTCCCGGTATTCAACGCTGGCGTGGCGGCCTGGCAGGCCAACAACAGCGATTCGGCCATCGCCTCGTTCCGGCGGGCCAGCGCGCTGTTGCCTGATGAGCCCACCAGCACCAAGTATCTCGCGACGCTGTTTTTCAACGCCGGACAGGTCGATTCGGCCGTGGCCTACTTCCGCCGCTCGGCCGACGTCGCCAAGAAGGACCCGAAGTTCGCTCAGGACTACAAGGATGCGCTTTATAACCTGGCCCGGATCGAGCAGAACCAGGAGCATTGGGCGCAGGCGGGCGCGGCGTATCAGGAGTATCTCGCGGTCTACCCCAACGATCCTGAAGTCCTGGCCGCCATGGGCACGGTCTATATGCAGACCGGCAAGAAAGACAGCGCGTTTGCGATCTATCGCCAAGTCATCGCCAAGGGCGACTCGATGGGCTACTACACGCTGTATCGGGTCGGTGCCACGATCGGGCAGAGCGTACCGGAGGATCCCGATACGGCGGCGGCCGGCAACAACTGCCGCACGCAGGCCAGGTCGGCGCGACCGCCGCTCAGCGCGGCCCGGATTCGCGCTCGCTGCGACTCGGTGACGAAGGGGATAGCGAACGAGTTCTTCAACAGCTCGAAGGAAGCCTATGCGCTGTCGGCCCAGGCCCTCGATGCGAGCCTCAAGCTCAACCCGTACTACCGCGAAACGCTGATTCACCGCGCCAACACGGCGCTGGGGATGCGTGATTCGGTGACGGCGCTCGAGATGGCACGCCGGCTGATCGGGGTCGATCCGATGAACAAGCAGTCGATCAAGATGATGGCGTACGCGCAGCAGGCGAACGGGAAAATCGACTCGACGCTGCATTATCTGCGGCTGCACGATTCGACGCTCGTCGCCGACGTGACGATCAGCCAGTTCGATTCGACCGACGGGGGCCGTGACCTCAGGGGTATCGTGACCAATCCCCGGCCCGCGGCGAGTCCGGAGTTGGGTCTCGCGTTCGAATTCCTGAACAGCAAGGGCGAGGTCGTATCGAGCGAGCCGGTGCAGGTTCCGGCAATTCAGTCCGGGCAGAGTGCCCCGATCGAGGTGCATGCGCGCGGCATGGGAATCGTGGCCTGGCGGTATAAGAAACAGTAGCGATTGACTGGGGCGGAATGTGCGCGCACATTCCGCCCAGTTTGCGGGCGTAATTCAGGGGTAGAATGCCAGCTTCCCAAGCTGGACGTCACGGGTTCGAATCCCGTCGCCCGCTCTTTTCAGCCGCCATGCCGTCGCGCACTCTTGTTCTCGGGCTTTTCGCGCTCGCGTTTCACCCGGGCGCGCTCGCCGCGCAGGCGCGGGAATGGGTGCCCCCGCAACCGCCCTGCGACATCAAAGCCGGACACTTCCGCGTGAACTCGGCGGTCGTCGACCTGCAATCGGCGGTCACGAAGCCCAATACGCGCGACCGCATGCTGGCCGCCGCCAAGGACGTCTTGACGCGCTCAATCACCGCTGACAGACAGGACAAAAACCCCGCCGTCTGGTACTACTTCGGTCGCTACTACGTGGAGATGAAGGACGCCGCCGGCGCCGACAGCGCGTTCCGCAAGGCGCGCGCGCTCGCGCCGCAATGCCAAGCCGACATTGACGGCTATCGCGAGCAGTTGTGGACGGACGTCCTGCAGACGGGCTTGCGCACCTGGCAGGAGAACAACCTCGACTCAGCCAAGCTGCTGCTGCGGCAGGCGGCCGGTCTCCGTCCGAGTCATCCCCGCGCGCCGCTCGCGCTGGGCCAGATCTACGCCGCCGAGAACAAGATCGACTCCGCCGGTGCGGCGCTGAGCCAGGCCGCGACTGCAGCCGGGAACGACACGGCATTCGCTGAACAAAAGAAAGAAGCGCTGGGAACTGCGGCGCGGCTCCGGGTGCGTCAGCTGCAAAGCGACAGCACCGCGCAACGCTGGCAGCGTACCCGGTTCTCCCGCGATTCCGTGCAGCGGCTGTTGGCCGTGGATTCAGCGGTCCTCGTGCGGATCGAGGCTTCTTCAGCGTCGCGAAAAGCCCGTGGCGCACGCCTTGCCCCGACGGACCAGCAGAGCTTCACGCGCGATTCGAGCACGCGCGCCAAGGGCGTGGCCGATCGCCGGGCTGCACTGGCGGCGCGTGCGAGCGCCGTCGCGAGCGATAGTGCCGCGGCGGCTCCGATCTACGATCCGGTGATTGGGTCCTTCCGGGCGTATCTCGAGGCCTATCCGGATGCGACCGACGCCGTCATCGGTTTGGCGAACCTGTACTACCAGAGCGGCCGAGTCGCTGAGTCCGCGGCGGCGTTCGCGGCGATCTATTCCGGCACGGCCGACCCTGACCTGCTCATTGAAGCCGGGCGCGCGGCGGTGCGTGGGAATGCCACCGCGGCCGGGGCCGCGTTGATCGAGCGCGGCCTCGCGAAACGCCCCTACAATCGCGACGCCCTCGCCGACCTCGGGAATGCGTACCAGACCCTGCGCGACTCGGCGCATCTGCTCCCCGTGGCGCAGCGGCTCAAGGGCGTGGATCCCCTGAACCGCGTCACCTTGCGGCTGCTCGCGGTCGGGTGGGACCTGCGGGGACGCCGCGACTCGGCCCAGAAGTATCAGGACCTGGCCGCTGGCGGGCAGGCGGTCGAGGTCGTGGTCAGCAGTCTCGACCCCGATTCGGGCGGCTACACCCTGCGAGGCAACGCGACTAATGCCGGAAGCGTTGCGGCGCCGGTGCAGCGCCTGACGTTCGAATTCCTCGATGCGAACGGCAATGTGCAAGTCACACAATCCGTTGAGATCCCACAACTGCCCCCGCAAAGCTCGCGCGACATCGAAGTGCGGGTGCCGGGAACTGCCATCGTTGCCTGGCGTTATAAGCCCTCCTAAGCGATATTAGCCGTTGAAGTTGCGCCGTTAGCTTCAGAAACTCCTTGAACCTCTAGGTGGTCAGCAGTGATTCGCGTGCACGCGGTGGCGCCCGATTCCTTGGGTGCCGCCCTACAACTCACACCGGGCACCGAGCTGCTCACGGTCAATGGGAAGACCCTCGAGGACTTTCTGGATTGGGAGTTCCTGACCGCCGATGACCAGTTCGTGCTCCAGGCACGCCTGCCATCGGGGGAGGAGATCGAGTACGACGTCGAGCGTCCCGAAGGGATGCCCATGGGCGTCACGCTCGAGCCGCCGCGGATTCGTCGTTGCGCCAACCACTGCGACTTCTGCTTCGTGGACGGCAACCCCCAGGGGATGCGGCAGGCGCTCTACATCCGGGACGACGATTACCGCCTGTCGTTCCGCTACGGCAACTTCGCCACGCTGACCAATCTCAAGCCGTGGGACCTGGAGCGGATCGTGGCCTATCGGCTGTCCCCGATGTACGTGTCGGTGCACGCGACCGATCCCGTCGTGCGCCGCTGGCTGCTGCGCAATCCGGAGGCGCCCGATGTGCTTGCGCAGCTCCGCTGGTTTGCGGAGCGGGGGATCACGTTCCATACGCAGGTCGTCCTGGTGCCGGGCATCAACGACGGGCCGCAGCTGCAGCGCACCCTCGGCGATCTCTACGGCGTTGGCGCATCGGTTCTCTCAGTGTCCGTCGTGCCGGTCGCGCTCACCGAGTTCAGCAAGCACGCGCTGGTGCGGCAACCGAGTCGCGCGGAATGCCGCGCGGCACTCGCCATCGTCGATGATTTCGCCGCGCGCGCGGTCGCCGATCGAGGTGTTCCGTGGTGCTACGGCGCGGACGATCTGTACCTGCAGGCCGACCTGCCGCTCCCGCCGGCCGAGTGGTATGGCGACTTCGAGCAGCGCGAAAATGGGGTCGGCTCGGTGCGGTATCTCCAGACGCGCATCCAGGCGGCGCACCCAGCGCTCGAGTCGGAAGCGTGGCGCGGCAAGCGCATTGGAATCGTCACCGGGACGGCGATGGGTCCCCTGATGCCGCAGATCGTGCCTGACCTGGGACGTGCCACCGGGGCGCGGTTCGAGGTCATTGCCTTGGAGAACGCGCTCTTCGGGACGTCGGTAACGACGGCGGGGCTGCTACCGGGGAAGGGGATCCTGGAAGCGCTTAAGGACCGGCGTGATCTCGATCTGGTGTTGCTGCCCGCCGAATCGGTCAACGACGATCTGCTGTTCATGGACAATCTCGAGGCGCACGATCTCGCCGCGCAGCTCCCCATGCCGGTGCGGCTGTCGTACGACTTTGCGGATGCTTTGGTGGAAGAGGCTGTGGTATGACCGTCCCCACCGTAGCGATCATCGGCCGGCCCAACGTCGGCAAGTCGACACTGTTCAATCGCATCATCGGCCGGCGTCTGGCGATCGTCGATGCACAGCCCGGCGTCACGCGCGACCGGCATTTCGCGCCCGCGGAGTGGAACGGCCGCCGCTTCTGGCTGGTGGATACGGGCGGCCTCGTGCCCGGATCGAACGATCCGATGAACCGCGCGATCAGGGTCCAGGTCGAACAGGCGATCGCGGATAGCGATGTCCTGCTGCTCGTGGTGGATATCGAATCCGGGATTCATCCGATGGACCTCGAGATTGCCCAATACCTGCGCACGGCCAAGCGTCCGGTGCTGCTGGTGGTGAACAAGGCGGACAAGCTCCCGGACGAAGACGGCCAGCTCGCGTTCTACGAGCTCGGATTGGGTGAGCCGTTTCCCGTGTCGGCCGCCGTCGGGAAGAACAGCGGCGACCTGCTCGACAAAATCGTCACGATGCTGCCCGAGGGTCGCGAGTCCGCCAGCGCCGAGGCGATCCATGTCGCGGTCGTGGGGCGCCCCAACGTGGGGAAGTCGAGCCTGGTGAATCGGCTGCTGGGCCAGGAGCGGCACATCGTGGCGGCCGAGCCCGGTACGACGCGCGACGCGATCGATACGGAGTTCGACTACCAGGGCCGCCGCCTGGTCTTCATCGACACCGCGGGACTGCGCAAGCGCAGCAAGGTCGAGGAAGACCTCGAGTTCTATTCGACGCTGCGCACCTCGCGCGCGATGGAGCGCGCCGAGGTTTGCCTGCTCGTCGTAGACGCGAAAGACGGCATGCATGCGCAGGATCTCAAGATTGCGAATGACGCATGGGAACGCGGGGCAGGGGTCTTGATTGCGGTCAACAAGTGGGATCTGATCGAGGAGAAAGAGACGAACACGGCGCGGGACGGCGAGCGTGATATCAAGATGCGCGCGCCGTTTCTCGAGTTCATTCCGTTTTATTACGTCTCGGCCAAGACGGGGCAGCGCGTCACGAAGCTGCTCGACGGAATCATCACGGTGGCAGAGGAGCGCGAGAAGCGCGTGCCGACCGCCGAGGTCAATCGGGTGCTGGAGGAGCTGCTCGCGCGCCAGCAGCCGCCCCAGCCGGTCGGGGAGTCGGTGCGGCTGTTTTACGCGACCCAGGTGGGGACGGCGCCGCCGCGGTTTGCCGTCGTCGCCAACCGGCCTGAGGCGATCCCCGAGTCGTACACGCGTTACTTGCACAACGGCTTTCGCGAAGCGTGGGAGTTCACGGGAGCGCCGTTGACGATCAAGTTCCGCCGCAAACGAGGGCGCCGCTGAACGCCGTTGCGGCGATTCTAGGCTCCTATCTGCTCGGGGCGACCCCTACGAGCTACATCGCCGGCAAGCTGGGGCGGGGCATCGACCTGCGCGAGCACGGCTCCAAAAACCTCGGCGCCACCAACGTGTACCGGATCCTCGGCTGGAAATACGCGATTCCGGTCGCGCTGATCGATATCGCCAAGGGCGCCGTGCCGGTCCTGCTCGCTCCTCGGATGCCTTACGCCTGGCTGCCGCTCGCTGCCGGCGGCGCGGCCGTGCTCGGGCACATGTTCTCGCCGTACGTCAGCTTCAAGGGCGGCAAAGGTGTCGCCACGGCCGCCGGAATGTTTCTGGCGCTCGCGCCGCTCGCCGTGCTGATCGCGATCGGGGTGTGGGGCGCTTGCCTCTGGCTCACGGGCTACGTGTCGCTCAGCTCGATCATCGGCGTCTTGAGCGTGCCGCTCACGGTCGCGCTGCTGCCGCCGCGCGATTCGTATGTGTTCTGGGCGAGTGTGGTGCTCGTGGTACTGATCATCTTCGCGCACCGGAAGAACATCGCGCGCTTGATCGCGGGAACGGAAAACAGATTCCGTACTCGGGGCAAGGGGCCGTCCGCATGAAAGTCACCGTCGTCGGCGGCGGCGCCTGGGGAACGGCACTCGCGGATTTGCTCGCGCGCAAAGGCGAGCAAGTCACGCTGTGGGCGCGCGAGTCGGAAGTGATCGAGAGCGTGAACCACCGCCATCGCAACGACATGTTTCTTCCGGGGGCCGAGCTGGCGCCCGAGCTGCGCGCGGCAGCCGATCTGGACGCGGCGCTGCGCGGGGCGGAGACCGTGGTGTCGGCAGCGCCGTCGCATGCGGTACGCGCGGTCATGACGCAGGCCGCGCGTACGCTTGCCGGCTCGCGGCCGCTCATCGTCAGCGCCTCGAAAGGTCTCGATCCCGATCGGCTGGAGCGGCCGTCGTGCGTGCTCGGTGAGGTCCTGGAGCCGGGCACGCCCATCGCGGTGTTGTCCGGACCGTCGTTTGCCCTGGAAGTATTCCAGCGCCAGCCGACCGCCGTCGTGGCTGCGGCAGGCGATCACGCTGTCGCGCAGCGCACCCAGCGCGTGTTTGCGACGAACAATTTTCGCGTGTACTCGCACACCGATGTGGTCGGCGTCGAGCTGGCGGGCGCGCTCAAGAACGTGATCGCGCTGGCGGCGGGAATCCTGGAAGGGTTGGGGCTCGGATTCAACACGCGGGCCGCGCTGATCACGCGCGGACTCGCCGAGATGACCCGGCTCGGCGTGGCGCTCGGCGCGCAGGCGATGACCTTCGCCGGACTCGCGGGGATGGGCGATCTGATTCTCACGGCGACCGGCGCGCTATCGCGCAACCGCACTTTGGGCGTTGCGCTGGGAGAAGGAAAGACCCTCGCGCAGGCCCTCGCCGGGAAAGCGGCGGTGGTCGAGGGCGTCAATACGACGCAGACGGCGGTCGCCCTCGGTGAGCGCCACGGCGTCGAGCTGCCGATTGCGCGCGAAGTCGCGAACATCCTGTTCAAGAACAAGCCGCCGCGCCAGGCGATCAGCGACTTGATGGAGCGTGAGCTGAAGGCGGAGGGCTGGTGACGCCGCCCCAATTGCCGCTGCAACCGGTCCAGGAGTTCTTTTCGATCGGTGAAGTCTGCCAGCTCACCGATCTGAAGCCGCATGTTTTGCGCTACTGGGAAAGTCAGTTTCGATTTCTCAATCCGGCCAAGAATCGCTCGGGCAATCGCGTGTATCAGCGGCGCGAGATCGAGCTGATCATGCTCGTCAAGCACCTGCTCTACACGGAGAAATACACGATCGAGGGCGCGCGCCAGAAGATCGAGCAGTACCGCCGCTCGGGTGAGCTCAAGCCGGAAGCGCGCCGCGCGCTCGCCACCGAGACCGTCAAGGAGCTCCGCGCCGAGCTGAAATCCCTGCTGGGCATTCTCGAGGGAAGCTGAGTTGCGGCTTGCCGTCATCATTCCCGCCTTCCAGGCTGCGACGACGATCCGTGCTGCTGTTGCCCATACGCGTGCCGCGGTTCCCGATGCGAACGTGATCGTCGTCGACGACGGGTCCAGCGATGGGACGGGGGCGCAGGGCAGGGAGACGGGAGCGATGGTCGTCACCCATCCCCGCAATCGCGGCAAGGGCGTCGCGCTCCGAACGGGGATCGCCCGCGCGTGCGCGGTCGGGGCGGACATCATCGTCACGCTCGATGCCGACGGCCAGCACCCGCCTGGGCTGATCCCGCGCCTTGTGCAGCCGATTGCCGATGCTCAGGCCGACCTCGTGCTGGGGGCGCGCGTGCGTTCCGGGGCGATGCCGCTGGCGCGGCGCGTCACCAATTGGCTCTCGGCCGCGCTGGCCTCGCGGATCGGCGGCCAGGAGGTACGGGACGCACAGACGGGCTTCCGTGCGTTCACCCGGACCGTCGCCGAGCGCCTTACCCCGGCTGGGGATCGGTACGAATACGAGGCTAACTTTCTGCTCGACGCGCTGCGCGCCGGGTTTCGGGTGATCTGCGTCGATGTTCCCACGGTGTACGGCCCGCGCAGCCATTTTCGATCGTGGTCGGACACGTGGCGCATGGCCGCCGCGTTCGCTCGCCATATGAGGCTTCGTGACTAGCTCAGAACACGGGTTGAAAATCCTGGTATCGAACGATGACGGCGTCCTCGCGCCGGGTATCGCCCTGTTGGCGGACGTCTGCGCCACCGTCGGGCAGGTCACGGTCGTCGCCCCGGACCGCGAGCAGAGCGGCACCTCGCACTCGCTGACCTTGCACCGGCCCCTGCGGGCCCATCGCCGCTCCGACGGCGCCTTCCAGGTGGACGGGACCCCGACGGACTGTGTGTTGCTCGCCCTGGGCGCTCTGATGCCCGACGGCCCGAATTGGGTGTTCTCGGGCGTCAATCACGGGCCCAACATGGGTGAGGATGTGCTGTACTCGGGGACCGTCTCAGCGGCGATGGAAGGCCTCGCCGCCGGCGTGCCGAGCGTGGCAATCTCCTACGGCAGCTTCGATCTCGAGCACCTCGAGAGCCATCGCCAGGGTCTCGAGCGGCTGATCAAGCGCATCGTGAAGGTCGAGAACTTCCCCGGAGAGACGCTGCTCAACATCAACCTCCCGCCGATTCCGGGCGATCAGGTGAAAGGCGTAAAAGTGACGAACCTCGGCAGCAGAGTGTTCCACGAGGAGATCGCCACGATGAAGGACCCGTGGGGCCGTGAGGTGCACTGGATCGGCGGCGGGCGCGTCACATGGTCGGGCGGGGCGGACTCGGATTTCCAGGCCGTCAAGGACGGCTACATCTCCGTCACGCCGCTGCACGTCGATTTGACCAACTACAAGCTGCTCGAAGTCGTCAGCAAATGGGAATTGGGTAAGTGAGGAACGACACGTTCGGCGGGTACCGCGTCAGGCTGGTCGACCAGCTGCGGGCGCAAGGAATCCGCGACCTCTCCGTGCTGCGGGCGTTCGCGGACACGCCGCGGCACCTGTTCGTACCGGAAGCGGTGCGCCATCGAGCCTATGAGGACGCGGCGTTGCCGATCGGCACCGGGCAGACGATTTCGCAGCCATTTACCCAGGCGCGCTACCTCGAAGCGCTGGGCCTGAAGGGGACCGAGAAAGTGCTCGAGATCGGGACCGGCTCCGGCTATCAAACGGCCTTGCTGGCGGCGCTGGCGTCACAGGTCTTCTCGATCGAGCGGGTGCGATCGCTGGCGGAATCGGCCCAGGCGGCGCTTCGGGCAGCCGGCGTCAGCAACGTCTCACTGCTCGTCGGCGACGGAACGCTGGGCTGGAGCGCCTATGCGCCGTACCATGCGATTCTGGTGGCCGCGGGCGGTCCCGAGGTGCCTCCGCCCCTCGTCGAACAACTCGCCCGGGACGGGCGCATGATCATTCCTCTTGGCGCCCGAGGCGCCCAGACCCTGACCCTGGTGCGACGTAGTGCGGAAGGGGTCCGCGCGACTCCGATCGGCGACGCGCGCTTTGTCCCTCTCGTTGGAGAACACGGCTTCGATGCTTGACCGCATAGTGACGTGGCTGACGGAAACGATCTTCGTCCTCGGCTATCCGGGGATCATCATCCTCATGACGATCGAATCGTCGGCGTTCCCGTTTCCGAGCGAGGTCGTCATGCCGCCGGCGGGCTACCTGGTGGCAAAAGGCCGGATGAGCTTCCCGCTCGTGATGATCGCCGGGATCGTAGGCAGCCTGATCGGGGCGCTCGTCAACTATTGGCTCGCCAGATGGCTGGACCGGGTGTTACGACGCTACGGCAAGTGGATCCTCGTGTCCCCTAAGTCGCTGGATAAGGCGGAAACGTTCTTCCGCAATCACGGCGAAATCGGGACCTTCATCGGCCGGCTCGTGCCCGTGGTGCGCCAGCTCATCTCTATCCCCGCGGGGATGGCCCGGATGCGAATAGATCGCTTCGTCCTGTACACGTCGCTCGGGGCCGGGATCTGGTGCCTGATCCTGACGTACATCGGCTATCTGCTGGGCCAGCACGAAGCGATCCTGCGCAACGAGGACGTCCAGCGGTACGTGGGTCGTGTCCTCGTGTACCTCCTCCCCGCGCTCGCCTTGCTGGGGGTTGTCTACACTATCTGGCACCGCCGGCGGCGCCGATTGGCGGCACCAGCGTCGCTGCCCCCGGGGGATCCGCCTCACTCGCCATGAGCCTCCGGCGGTGGGTTATCCGGGGTCGCGTTCAAGGCGTGGGGTTCAGGTGGTTTGTCATGGCGGAAGCCGAGCGACTCCAGCTCGGCGGGTATGTGCGCAATCTCGCGGATGGATCGGTTGAAGTGGTTTCTCGTGGGCCGGAGGACGCACTTGAGACGTTGGAACGCCGGCTGCGCCGCGGTCCGCCGGCCGCCAGGGTCGATGAAGTCGCGACCGTTCAAGTTCCACTAGAGCGTGACGTGCCGAGGTCCTTTGAAATCCGATAACGCAAAGCTCATCGACGAGCTGAAGCGCACGATCCGGGACGTGAACAACTTCCCGAAGCCGGGAATCGTGTTCAAGGATGTCACGCCGGTGCTGCTCGAGCCCGCGCTGTTCAGCGCGACAGTGTCGGCGATGGCCGAGCCGTTTCGGAACGCCCGAATCAATCGCGTCGTCTCGATCGAATCGCGCGGGTTTCTGTTCGGCGCTCCGCTCGCGCTCGCGCTCGGCGCGGGGCTCGTCCCGATCCGGAAACCGGGGAAGCTCCCCGCGGCCACACAGCGCGTCGAGTACGCCCTCGAGTACGGCACCGATGCCCTGGAAATGCACCACGATGCCGTCCAGGCCGGGGATCACGTGCTGGTGGTGGACGACGTCCTGGCCACCGGGGGCACGGCGGCTGCCGCGGCGCAGCTCGTCGGGGGCACGGGAGCTTCTGTGGCAGGGTTCAGCTTCCTGATCGAGCTCGACTTCCTGAAGGGGCGCCAGCGCCTCCAGGGACGCCGTGTGGAGGCCTTGCTGCACTACGCCTAACTCGCGTAAATTTGGCCGTTTACGCCCCACGATCTGCCCCTGTAGCTCAGGTGGATAGAGCAGCGGTTTCCTAAACCGTTGGCCGGGTGTTCGAGTCACCCCAGGGGCACTGGACCAATTGAGGGATTTCTAGAACGTCATGGCAACCCAGACCGTAGCGCCCGGCGTCGGCAGTACTCCCGTCCGCACCTACGACAGGCCGCTCTCCGAGCGCATGATCGATTGGATCAAGGCGCACAGGCAGCTCAGCTCCTGGGTCGGAATCGCACTCATCGTCGCCGCAGGGCTGTTTGTCTGGAAGCTGACGACGGACCGGCGCTCCGAAGAGGCCGCGAGCCGCGAGCTCCAGGGCGCCCGATTTGCTTTCGAAAACCAGAACCTGCCGCTCGCGGCAAGCGAGCTCGCGCGCGTGGTCGAGAACTACTCGGGCACGAATGCTGCCGAAGAAGGTCGATTGTTGCTGGCCAACGTCCGCATGCTGCAAGGCCAGCCGCAGCAGGCGGTGGAGATCATGCGCGATTACGCGCCCGGCGCGGGACGAGCGTTCCGCGCTCAGGCCTACGGGCTGCTGGGGGCCGCCTACGAGAACACCGGGCGCTTCCGGGATGCCGCGGAGGCCTACGAGAATGGGTCGGCAGCGGCCCGCCTGGACTTCCAAAAGGCCCAGCTGCTGTCGGATGCCGGCAGGGCATGGGTGAGCGCTGGCGATAGCGCTAAAGCGATTGCGGCCTACAAACGGATCATCACCGACTTCCCGAAAGAGGGAATGGTGACCGAAGCGAAGGTACGGCTTGGTGAGCTCACAAAGGGCGCAGCGTCGTAGCAGTCAACTTCGTATAATAGATGTTATGTTAAGTTGCGCCGTGTGAGAATGTGGACAAACTGGTCACGTAATCACACCTCTGAACACCATTCTCCCCTCACCCACAAGCCAAACATCGTCGTAGCGGCCGCCTGACTTCGTCGCGCGGATCGTCAGCAGCCGCCCGCTGCGGCTCTGGATGTCGATCGGCAGCCGCCCCAAGCCCCATTCCTCGATGGCGCACGATGCCGCCACCGCGCCGGTCCCGCACGCCAACGTTTCACCCTCCACGCCGCGCTCATAGGTCCGCATCCTCCACACGCGGTGCTCGTCCGTCCCAGGGCCATCCAGTGAGATGAAGTTGATGTTCGCGCCCTCCGGGGCGAGCGCGGGATCGAACCTCAGCGCGCTACCTCGGGCCATCAGATCGAGCTCATCGACGTCGTCGACCAGGACCACGAGGTGCGGAACGCCGACGCGTCCCAGAGCGGCCTGCTGCTCTCCTGGTGCGAGCTGGAGGCCTGGGACGACCGCCGGCGGGTTCACAGGGGCCAAATGCAGCTCGGCACGTCCGGCCTCGCTCGTCCGGCTGCGGTACGTACCCGCATCCGTTTCCAGGTCCATGCCCTCTGGCGCGCCCACGCCCAGGCGCACGGCCAGCGTCGTGCTGCAAAGGGCCGCATTGCCGCACATCGCCGCGTGGGAGCCGTCGGCGTTGTAGTAGATCATGCGTGCCGCGCCACGCCGGGATCCCGGTCCTACGAATACGACACCGTCGGCACCAATGCCCGTGCCTCGCGCGCAGATCGCCTGCATGTCTTCGGGAGTCCAGTCGGCAGGCGCGGATACACGTGCGTCCAGCATGACGAAATCGTTGCCCGATCCCGTCATCTTATAAACCGGGAGACCGATCAAATGCGGCCGAACCAGGCCATGAGCCGGAGGCGCGGCACCTTCCACACCGCCTCGCGAACGATGGCCTTGTTCATCTTGCTTTGCCCCTCGGTCCGGTCGACGAACACGATCGGGATCTCTTGGAGCTTGAACCCTTTTCGCCATGCGCGCACGCTCATCTCGATTTGAAATGCGTAGCCATTCGAGACAACTTGGGACAGATCAATTGTCTCGAGCACTCGCCTGCGAAAGCACTTGAAACCTCCCGTCAGATCCCAGATGCGCAATCCGGTAAACCACCGGGCGTAAATATTGGCCAGATACGATAGCATCAGGCGACCCATCGGCCAGTTGACGACCGTCACCTTCCCGTTGAGGTACCGGGATCCCAGGACCACGTCGGCATGCTCGATGGCCTTGAGAAACTCCTTCAAGTGGTCGGGATCGTGCGAGAAATCGGCATCCATCTCGAACACGTAGTCATACTGCCGCTCGAGAGCCCACTTGAACCCGGCGATGTAAGCCGTTCCCAGTCCGAGCTTTCCTTCACGGTGAATCGTGTGCACGCGCGGATTGGTGCGTACCATTGCGTCGGCGATCTGCCCCGTCCCGTCGGGGGAATTGTCGTCCACCACCAGGACCTCGAGGCG
>DASTDR010000673.1:0-4326 GCA_035710265.1 Gemmatimonadales bacterium
CTGCAGCCCCGCGCCTAGTATAGAGGAAGGGCCTTTCGATGAACCGGATTGCCTTACTCCTAGCCCTGATCGCGGCCCTCGCCGGTTCCTCGGTTGCCGCGCAGACAGTTGCGACTCCGTTCCAGGTTGGTGACCGAGTTCTGCTCCACGTCGAGGGGGATTCTGTCCTCTCCGACACGTTCACGGTCGTTACCGGACCGGCGCTCCGACTTCCCGAGATCGGCGAGATTTCCCTCCACGGGGTCCCGCGGACCGAGATCGAGGCGCACTTGACCAAGGAGCTGGCCCGCTTTCTCAAGGATCCCGTGGTGGAAGCCCGCGCCTTGATTCGCGTGTCCGTGCTCGGCGAAGTCGTGCGTCCGGGCTACTATGCGGTGCCCGTTGATCTCGTGTTGGCGGATGCGCTGATGGTGGCCGGTGGAGCTACCACCGACGCGCGCGTCGAGCAGTTGAAGATCATGCGCGGCAGCGCGGCGCTGTGGAGTGGGAATCGGCTGCAGAGCGAAATTGCCCGCGGAGCGACGCTGGAGCAGCTCGGGATGCGTGCCGGCGACCGCATCCAGATACCTCGCTCGCACCACGATCCCGAGTCCAAGTGGCGTATCGCGGGAATCGTCATCACCAGCCTTGCGACCGCCGTCACAGTCATTGCGCTGACCCGGTAGCATCCTCAAGTTAGGGTTCTTGTGGGTGGGGGGGTGTATGGCCGGAACGGTGGGGACTGGACCAGCGACAGGAGCGACCACAGGCACCGCGGCGGGGGTGCGTTGTGTGCTTGCCGACGACCACCTCGTGCTGCGCCAGGCGCTCAAGGCGCTACTCGAGCGCCAGGGTGTCGAAGTCGTCGCAGATACGGCAGATGGACAGGCGGCCGTGGACGCCGTCAAGCGCTTTTCGCCCGACGTAGCGGTCCTGGATGTCGCGATGCCGATCCTCAATGGCGTGGAAGCCGCCGGCCAGATTGCCCGGCTGGCGCCATCTACCCCCGTCATTCTCCTTTCAGGCTTGGATGATGCCCGGTTCGTGCCTGGCGCCTTGAAGGCCGGGGTGAAGGGGTTTGTGCACAAGTCGCAAGGGGCCGATGACCTGGTGCGGGCCATCATCGAGGTCCGGGAGGGCCGGTTGTACGTCAGCCCCGGCGCCTCGCAGGCAATCGTCGCCGCGTGCTCCACGGGCGACGACGGCGGTGGCAAATCCCTCACCCCGCGCGAGCGCCAGGTGCTCCAGCTCGTCGGGGAAGGGAAATCGACCAAGCAGATCGCGGAAGTGCTGCGCATCAGCGTGAAAACCGCCGAATTTCATCGCGGCCGGCTGATGAAAAAGCTCAACGTCCACGACACGGCCAATCTCGTGCGCTACGCAATTCGTGAGGGGTTCATCACCCCGTAGGGCGACACCTAAGTGAAACCCGGCAAATCACCTAGGGTAACACATCGGTGCCACCACCTCGGGTGACGCCGATTCCGCTTGCGCCACGGACGTCGCAACCTGCTCGACCCCATCCATTCGGAACGGATGCGCGCTGTGTTCCCTGCAAAGTGCTCAACGCGGGAACGCGCGGGGTGCTGTCGCATTGGGGCAAGCGTCCGCGCTCCACCGGGCCCGACGAAGTCTCTGAGCTCCTCGGATTACTGACGGGGGCGATTCATCAAGCGTGGTTCTCCGCCACGCCGGTTGCTTCCGTGCGTCCCCGAGTCGATCCGCGCATTCACTCGGCCCTGGGCCGGCGCCTGCTCGAGCTGTTGCGCGGCGAAATCGTGGAGCGCTGGCGCGATGCGGGCGTTCCGGATTCTGAGCTGTTGCCGTTGCTCGCCGCGATCGAGCGCGTGCGCGTGACGATTCAGCCGGACTGGTCGCAGACGTTCGCGCAGCAGCTCTCGGGAGCGGACGGGCTCGCGCTGCTGATGGACGTCGCGCACGATCTGCGCTCGCCGCTGACGTCGATCCTGGTGCTGGCCGAGACCCTGCAGCGCGGCCAGAGCGGCGACGTGAACGAAGTCCAGCGGCGCCAGCTCGGCCTGATCTACACCGCGGCGCTCGGCCTGTCGTCGGTGGCGAGCGACATCATCGAGTTCACCCAGCGCGGCGATCAGCTCGTCGAGACCGAGCCCGCCGTGTTTTCCGTGACGGCGATGCTCGAATCGGTGCGGGACATCGTGCGGCCGATCGCGGAAGAAAAACGGGTCACCGTGCGGCTGCTCGCGCCCACCCAGGATGAGCGCATCGGTCATCCCGTCGCGCTGAGCCGCATTCTGCTCAACCTCACGACCAACGCGCTCCGGTTCACCGATGAGGGCTACGTCGAGATCGTGGCGCAGGAGCTCGCCGGCGAGCGGGACACGCGGATCGAATTCGCGGTGCGCGACAGCGGCCGCGGCATCCCCTCCGACCGGATCACGACGCTGTTTCAGCCGCTCCGCAAAGAGCCGGGCCGGCGCGGGCAGCTGTTTTCCCAGACCGGGCTGGGGCTCACGATCTGCCGCAAGCTGGCCAGCGCGCTCGGGTCGGAGCTGAAGGTGGAGTCGCGGACCGGCTGGGGCACGCGCTTCTTCTTCGAGATGGACTTGCCGATCGCGCCGGTGCGCCGCTCCGGGCCGCGCGCCCGGCCCCGCACCAGCGGGAGTCACAAACGCCCGCCGAAGGCGTAGGCCCCGAGGCTTAGTGCAGCGCCTCGCGAGCGCGCGCGAGCAGATCGGGCGGTGACAGCCGGTGTGGATCGGTGTACGCCGCTGAGGTGCGCGGCGCCCTCGGCCCGCCGGCATCGGCGCTGATGCCGGAGCGCAGCCGCACGCCGAGGGTGCTCGACACCGCATCCGTGATCCGCTGCGCCATCCCTTCGGCGCCGGTCGCGTCGGTCGCCGGCGCGAACACGGTGAACTCCGCGGGTCCGGTCCGGCCGATCGCGTCGGACACCCGGCCCACGCGCTTGAAGGCGACCGCGAGCCGGTCGGCAGCACCCGGCGTCAAGGCGCCGCCCCCGTCGTTGGGCGCGAACACCGCGCAGGCGAGCGGCAGCCCTTCGCGCGCCGTGAACGCCGCCAGCTCGCCCGCCCGGCGCGTGACGCCTTCGTCGTTGTACAGCCCGCTGGCGCGATCGATGAGCCCTGCGTTGCTGTGCCGATCGAGCTCGAGCTTGCCCTGCACGTACACGCCGAGGCGCAACACCAGCTCTTCCAGGTCGAGCGGATCGCCGCGCAGCTCCCAGGCGCCGGCGCGCAGCGCGTCGATCTGCTGCTGGCGCAGCGCGGGGCCGGCGGTCGTGAGGATGATCGGCGTGGCGCGCGAGATCGTGGCGTCGGCGCGCAGCGCGCGGCACAGCGTGAGATTGTCGCTCGCGCGCTGGTCGAGACTCAAGTCGAGCAGAATCGCATCGGGGAGCTGGCGCCGCGCCAGTTCGAGCACCTGCTGGCGCCTGGATGTGGTAATCACGCGATACCCGCCCTGGGTCAAGACGCTCTCCAGGGACTCGGTGAGCCATCTATCGGCGTTCGCCAACAACACCAGCGGCTCTACGGCCATAGACGCCATGCGCGGGTTATGTTACGGACTATGATAAGGATCGCAAGGACGGTGACGCTGCTCACCGTCACGGTGAGCGCGTGCGCGACATTACGGAATGCGCTCACGTTCGAGAAGCCGCAGATCGAGCTGCAGGAGATCAACGTCACGGGGTTGGGATTGACGGGAGGCACGCTCGACCTCGTGTTCGACGTGTACAATCCCAATGACTACCGCGTGCGGAGCACGCGGCTCGAAGTTGGCCTCGAATTGGCTGGGACGGACTTCGGGGAAGCCCTGATAGATAAACCCCTGGATTTGTCCCCGGTGAATCATAGTAGAGTGGTGATGCCCGTCCGGTTCGCCTGGAGTGGGGTGGGGGCGGCGGCCCGGTCGTTACTGGAGTCTCAAGAACTGCCGTACGGTTTGACCGGAGCGGTATTGCTGGATACTCCCATTGGTGAGCGGAGAGTTGAGCTCAGCAGCAAAGGCAATGTTCCGCTCAGGAAACTGATTAATTGAAGCTAGAAAAGACGCCAAGACGCCAAGTTGCAAGTGGCTGCAAGCTAACAGCTGCAAGCTTCTAGGAACTTCCACTTGAGTCTTGAGACCACTTCGCAACTTGGCGTCTTGGCGTCTGTTCTTGTTTCTGGAGGAGGGGCCCTATCCGCAAGCTTATAGAAATCCAGGCTCCCATCGAGCGCGCCTTTCTCGTTGGAGCTCCTCGCAAGGGTTCCGATGAAGCGTTGCATGTGGACGAGCACTTGGAAGAGCTTCAACGGCTTGCCGACACCGCCGGCGCTCAAGTCATCGGCAAAACCGTCCAGC
>DASTDR010000674.1:0-4927 GCA_035710265.1 Gemmatimonadales bacterium
GATCCGGACGACTGGAAGCCGATGACGAGTGTGGGGGACTCGGCGTCCGAGAAATCCGCATTCAGACGGACCTAGCGCATCGCGTCTTCGACGTCGCCACGTTCGAGGAAGCAGTCTATGTGCTGCACGCGTTCGAGAAGCGGACTCGGAAGACGCCGCCGCACGATGTAAAGGTGGCGCGCGATCGCTTCCGCGCGCTTCTCAAGAAGCGAGCTGGAGATGCCAAGAAAAAATAGCCTGAAGGTCACGCCGTCGAGCGGCAACGTATTCCGCGATCTCGGGTTCTCTGCCGACGAAGCCGAGCATCTCCTGATTCGCGCCGACCTGTTGATCCAGCTCCAGAAGGCGATCGCCTCACGAGGACTGACCCAGGCGAAGGCCGCGAAAATCCTGCGCGTCACGCAGCCGCGCGTCAGCGACCTGCTCCGAGGTCGGATCGATCTGTTCAGCACCGACAGCCTGATCGACATGCTGGCGCGCCTCGGAGTGCATGTCCGCTTCGTCCTGAAGTCGTCCCGCCGCCGGCAGAAGGTCGCCTGAGGCCAGCGGCATCCGCCCGGACAATCATCTCTCCGTCGTGGCGTCTTCGAGCTCCCTCTCGAAGCCCGAGCCTCGTTATGTCCCTCGTGAAGCGGAGTGCGTTGAGGAATCGGCGCACGGACGCGACGACCGCCACATAACGATCTCGAACACACAACTGCCATAACCACCCTTCGGGTGATCCGACGCCGACCATCGACGACGCCGACGTGACCAGGCGCCTCGCCTCCACCGGCGAAGTGATCGGCATTTCCGTGCTCGATCACATCATCGTCGGTGACGGCCGTTATTACAGCTTCAAGGAAGCCGGCCGCGTGTGACTGCCGTCATTCACGGACTTCACACCTGATCTTGTCGGTTTTCAGTAGGAAGGGACCCTAGGTTTTCAAAACCTTTCCCCCCTGACTTGTCCACTCGCCTGAGCGCGTTTGGTGCGCCGTCAGCGTGCCGTACTCACACGTAATCTGTCCACACTTTCGCCTCCTGTACTGGTCGACGGAGCGCCTGCAGGCGCTCGGCGGCGGCCGGAGCGACGCCGATGCGGGCGGATAGCTGCCGCCGAGCGCCCCCTCGTGAGCGGGGGCCAGACGTCGGGGTCATCGCGAGCGCTCCTTTGCATCCTTGGGCAGCCGGGGCTTGAGCCGCGGTCGGTACGATTCGCCCTCGATGACCAGGTCGTAGGCATTGCTGGTGAAACGATCGATGGCGCTCTGCGCGCGGACCGGATCAGCAAAGGTGGCCAGCCATTCGTCCGGGCCGCGATTTGAGGTGACGATGACCGAGCCCGTGCGATAGCGCTCGAGGAGCAGGTCGTAGAGGTCGCGACTTTCGACGGGGTCGAGGACGTCGATCGCAAAGTCGTCGAGGATGAGGAGATCGACAGCCACGAGTTTCCGCAGCTCCGTGTCGTAGCTGTTATCGAGCCGCGCGTGTTTGAGCGTCTTGAGCATCTGGTCGGTGCGGCCGGCGAGCACGGTGGCACCGCGCCGGCAGGCGACGTGGCCGAGGGCATGCGCGAGAAAGGTTTTGCCGACGCCCACGGGGCCGACGATCGTGACGTGGGCGTGGGCATCGAGAAAGCGCAGGGACGCGAGCTCATTCAGGAGCGCGCGGTCGAAGGTGACCTTCGCGGTGCTGTCCCAGGCGTCGAGGCGCATGCTGGGATCCAAGCGGGCCTTCTGCACACGGAGTGTGACCGCGAGGCCGTCGCGGCGGGCGACTTCGTCGCTGAGGACCTGCAGCAGGAGATCTTGATGCGGCATCTTTTGCTGGCGCGCGAGCGTGAGGCGCTCGGGCAGCGTGTCGAGCATGCGCGACAGCTTCAGTCGCCGCAGGATGGTTTTGAGATCGGGACTGATCATCTCGGTGGTCGTCATTGCGATTCCTCTCCTTGGGATGGCGCCGCGGGCCGGAGCGGCAGCGCGTACTGGGTCGCGGGGCGGAGATAGCGAGCGAGCGGAATGACGCGAGCGGGCGGCGTGGCGGGTGGCGCGACGACGCCCTGTTCGAGCATGCGTTTCAGGCGGTGGACGTCGAGCATGTCCGCGTTGAGGGCGACGGCGCAGACCTCGGTGACGCGGACGGCGCTGTACCGACGCACGAGGCCGAGCAGCGCGTAGACGCGTCGCATGCGCGTCCACGGCAAAGGGCTGTCGAGCAGCGCCGCGGCGTAGCGCCCGATCACCTCGCCGGCGGCGTCGGCTTGGCGGCGGAGCGCGTCGACATTGCGCATCGCGTAGACGCTGCGCTCGACCGGATAATCGCTCGCGTCGATCGACTGGCCGCCGGGTGCCTGCCGCGGATGCGTTTTGATCAGCAGCCCCCGCGCATAGAAGCGGACGATCTGTGTGTCGGCCCGCGCGGTGATCCACTGTCCGACGTACGGGTGCGGGATCGAGTACAGCGCTTTGGCGATGGCGGCGAGCTGATCGCGCCCGACCTTCGGCTCGCTCCACAGCGGGATGTCGTACGGCGTGGTCGGCGCCGGGCGCAGGAGCGCCTGCTCCTCGGCCTGAAAATGCTCGAGCGGGCGGCGCTGCGTCCGACTGTGGCGCCGGAGGCCGTAGTCATTGAGACACCAGTGCCGGCCCCACGCGCGCGCGTCGTCGAGCGTGCTCAGCACTTCTCCGGCAAAGCAATCGTCGCGGACGCCGGGGACGGCCCGTTCGACGCGCCCTTTGTCGCGGGCATGTCGCACGCGCGCGGGGTCGATGTGGAAGTGGCGCGCCTGCGCGTACTCGAGAAACGCGGGGGTGATGCGTGGGGCGAGCGGGTCGGCCTCGATGATGATGGCCTTGGTGTTGTCCGGGATGATGACGTTGAAAACGCCGCCAAAGAATTCCCACGCGGCTTCACACGCCTCAATAGCGCGAGCGGTCGTCTCCTCGAAGGTCGGATAGACGAAGCGGTGTCGCGAGCGCACCGCGGTAAAGATCCAGGCGCGAAAGCGTCGCCATTTCCGCTCGGGCAGCGTGAGCCGGCCCACCCAGCCCGTATCGAGCTGCAGCTCCTGGCCGGGCTCGCCATCGAGCACCGGAATCGTCGTCGCCGTCTTGCCAAACTGCAGCTCGAGGACCGCGAAGCGGTGCAGCGTGGGATAGGCAATCTCGACACCCTGCCGGACGAGCAGCTTGCGAATCTTGGTGAGGCGCAGGCCATCACCGAGCCAGCGCTCGATGGCGGTGCGCTGCTCGAGACACCGCGCCCACCCGTCGCCGCGCGGGCGACCGGCCATCGGGTGCAGCGCGAGCAGCACCTGACGGACATCCTCGTCGCTGATCGCGACGGTGACGCGGACGCCGGCGGTCGCCGCGGCCGTGAGATACCGGCGGACGGTTTTCGGATCGAGCCCGAGCTGGGCGGCGATCCGCTTCTTCGGCAGGCCCTCGCCTCGGAGCCGAAGGACTTCCCGGACTTCGATCATGGTGACCTCTCGATACATCACGCCTCCTGGTCCCGGGGACGCGGCCCAGAACCGGAGACCTCTATCGCGCGGTCAGGCGAAAGGGGGGAAAGGTTTTGAAAAAGTCGTCAGGAAAGGGTCCCTACGTTTTGAGAACCGACACCGATTGCTTTGAAATATCTAAGTACTCCATTTCGGAATTACGGTGACGTATTTTCTGTCATGCGGCCGGCCGCACCTCGGTCAGTTTGGCGAGGAGCCGCTGCAGGTCCGCCCGGGTAAAGGTCGAGCGGAACGGCCGCGCCGACATCTGATAGCGGTGTTGAAACGCCAGCAGAGAGTGTTCCAAGGCGGCGAGCGTCGCAAAATCATTCGGCGTCAGGACCTTGCGCTGCACGATCGAGAAGTAGATCTCGATCTGATTCAACCAGCTCGCATGGAGCGGGGTGTGCACCGGATGCAGCGTGGGCCAGCGGGTCTGCAAGCGCGCATCGCCCTTGGCGCCGCGATGCGCCGAGCCGTTGTCCATGATCCAGAAGACGCGTCGCGCCGAGCGGTAGGGCTCGTGGGTCATCACGTCCTCGACGAGCCGGTCAAAGGGTGCGATGCCGGACCGCCGCTCGCACCGGCCAAACAGGCGCGCCTGGCGCACGTCCCAGGCGGCCAGATAGGCCCACGCACCATGTCGCCGATATTCGTGCTCGACGCGCAACGGGTGTCCGGGGGCCACCGACGTCGAGGGATGGCGGCGCTCCCGCGCCTGAATGCTGGTCTTTTCATCCGTCGAGATCACATAGTCGTGCGGTCCCAGTGGCCGGCCTTCCCAGCGACGCTGATACAGATCCAGGATAGGACCGGCCCGCTCGGCGAATCGCGGGTCGCGCGGAAACAGCCAGCTGCGATAGCGCCAGGGCCGAATCGCGTCGGCGTCCAACCACCGCCAGAGCGTCGTGCCACTGATGGTCGCCACCAGGCCGCGCGCCAGCACTTCGCGCCGGAGATCGGGCAATGACCAGCGCGCCACCGGCACGCCGGCGTCCATCGGGCGCTCGCACGCGATGCGCTTCACCTCAACGACGACGTTAGGGGGAAAAGCGGGCTGTCCGCCCGCCTCGTGGCTCTTCCTCGAGGCCGGCCAGCCGTTGGTCGAAGAAGCGTTTGCGCCACTTGCTGATGATTTGGCGCGGCGTATCCAAGCGGGCCGCAATGACATCGTTGGACAAGCCGGTGGCCGCGAGCAGGACCAGCTTCGCGCGGATGACATCTCGATACGGTGACGTATATTTTCTGGCCCTGGCTTCCAATTCGCGGCGTTCCTCGCGCGTAAGCTCGATGCGAAATGGACTGTGGCGAGGCATGCGATCGGCACCTCCTCGCGGTGAGGATAGCCGGTGCGGCCGGCCACTGGCAAGTCATAATACGTCACCTTATTTATGAAATCCAGTACTAAGGCGCCTCGCCCTTGCCTGGTTGGACTGTATTTGC
>DASTDR010000675.1:0-11014 GCA_035710265.1 Gemmatimonadales bacterium
TGCCGCCGGCGCCGGCCGCGCGAAACAGCTCCAGCCGGATCGCCCGGGCGCGTCGATCGGGCAGCTGCCGTGTGGCGAGGCCGTGCTCGAGGACACGGGCGGCCAGCGCGACCATCTCGTAGCCGGCACGCGTCGCGCGCGGCACGTCGAACGCGCGGTGGGCGGTAGGCCGGCCCCGGCGCAAATCGTCGTCGTCCATGCAGGGGAGATCATCGTGCACCAGCGAGTACGCGTGCACCACTTCGACCGCCGCCGCGAGCTCGGCAACGCCCGCGGCGGACGAGCCGTCCCCCCGCAACGCATCGTGCGCGGCGAAGACGAGGGTGGGGCGCAGCCGCTTGCCCTCGCCCAGCAGGCTGTAGCGGACGACTTCATCTTCGATAGTCGCGGTCGCCAGCACCGCATCGACACGGGCCCGGGCGTCGGCGAGGTAGCTAGCTAGGGCTTTCAATCTCGAGGACTTTTTTGACCTTGAGCTCCGCCTGGGTGAGCTGGTCGCGCGCGACCCGCAGCCGCTCGACGCCTTCTTCGAACAGCTTCAGCGCTTCGTCCAGATCGAGGTCCTCGGCTTCGAGCCGGCGCACGATCGCTTCGAGACGCTCGAGCTGCTTACTGAACTCGGCCATCCACCTCTCCGTCGCTCACCCGCAGGCGGAACTGTTTGCCTGGGGGGAGCTGGGCAACCTGCTTGAGGATTGTGCCGTTTTCATCGCGCGCCACGGCGTAGCCTCGGCCGAGCACCTTCAGAGGACTCAATGCATCCAGGCGTGCGGCGTACGACGTCAGCCGTACGTCGGACGCCGACACCCGATGGTCGATGGCGCGAGAGAGCCTGTCCGCCGAACGATCGAGTCGTTCCACGACGTGGCGCGACGCGATGCGCAGCGCCCGCGCGAGCCGCTGGCCCAACACGCCGCACTGCGCCAGCACCTCGGCGCGATCGGGCGTGGCGGCTTCGGCCGCTGCCGACGGCGTCGGTGCGCGAAGATCGGCCACCAGGTCGCACAACGTCACGTCGGTCTCGTGACCGATCGCGGAAATCACCGGCATCGGCATCGCGGCCACCGCCCGCGCCACGCGCTCGGTGTTGAACGCCCAGAGGTCCTCCACCGAGCCGCCACCGCGGGCAACGATCAGCACGTCTACCGGCAGCCGGCGAATGCGATTCAGCGCCGAGCATACCGACGCCTCGGCTTTGGCGCCCTGCACCTGCGCGGGCACCACGATCAGCTCGACCACCGGCCAGCGCCGGCCGAGCACCGACTGAATATCGCGCAGCACCGCGCCGTCCGGGCTCGTGACGACCGCAATACGGCTCGGGAACGAGGGGAGGCGCCGCTTGCGGCCCGGATCGAGCAGCCCGTCCTTGGCGAGCGACGCTTTCGCTTTTTCGAATGCGAGCTTCCACAGCCCCCCTTCGGCGGTGGAGAGCAGCTCCATCACGGTGAGCTGGAACTCGCCTTTCTCCTCGTACAGCGACGGCCGCGCGAACACGAAGACCTGCATCCCGTCCGCGGGCGCGGGCAACAGGTAGTTCTGTTTCGCGAACATCACACACCGAAGCTGCGCCGCCTTGTCGCGGAGCGAGAAGTACCAGTGTCCCGAGCGCCACGCTTTGAAGCCCGTGATCTCGCCGCGCACCCACAGCGGCGGAAGGCCGGCTTCAATCACGGTGCGCGCGCGCCGGGTGACCTCACCGACCGTCCACGCCCCCTCGGCGGAGGCAGCGGCGAACAGGTCTAGGGGCTGGCCCATTGTTTCGCGGCTTGCACCGTGTTGAACAGCAGCATCGTGATCGTCATGGGACCGACCCCACCCGGGACGGGCGTGATCGCGGAGGCGACCTGCTTTGCTTCGTCGAACTTCACGTCGCCGACGAGGCGATACCCTTGCTTGCGGGACGGGTCGTCCACCCGATTCACGCCGACGTCGATCACCACCGCGCCCGGTTTGACCATCTCGCCGCTCACGAACTCGGGCTTGCCGATCGCGACGATCAGAATGTCGGCCTGGCGCGTCTGCTGCTCGATGTGGCGCGTGCGCGAGTGGCACACGGTGACGGTCGCGTTGCCGCCCGGACTATCGTGCAGCAGCAGCGACGCCATGGGCCGGCCGACGATATTCGAGCGGCCCACGACGACCGCGTGGGCGCCTTTCGTCTCAACCCCGGTGCGGATCAGCAGCTGCTGGACCCCGTAGGGGGTGGCGGGCCGAAAGCCGCTGGGATCGCCCACCGCGACTTTCCCCACATTCTCGGGGTGAAACCCGTCGACGTCCTTGCGGGGGTCGATGCGGTGCAGCGCGCGGTTCGTGTCGATCTGCTTGGGCAGCGGCAGCTGCACGAGAATGCCGTGGATCTTGGGATTCGCGTTCAGGCGCTCGAGCAGGCCCATGAGGTCGGCCTCGCTCGTGTCCTTGGGCAGGTTGATCGTCTCGTGATAGATCCCCGCTTCCTCGCAGGCCTTGCCCTTCATTCTGACATAGACCTGCGACGCGGGATTGTCGCCCACCAGCACCACGGCCAGCCCGGGAGTCAGGCCCTTCTTCTTGAGGGCGGCAATCTCGCCCGCCAGCTCCGCGCGCATTTGGGCGCCAATCGCATTCCCGTCGATCAGACGGGCAGCATTCGACACAGTCCTCATCCCGAGCCCCTGGTCCCCGACCCCGAGTTCCTATTTCGCAACGCCCACCGCGCGCGTCTCCCGAATCACGACCACTCTGATCTGCCCCGGGTATTGGAGCTCGCGCTCGATTTTGCGGGCGATCTCGTCGGTGAGTCGCACCGCCCCGTTGTCGTCCACCGCGTCCGGCGTCACCACGACGCGAACCTCGCGTCCCGCCTGAATCGCGAAGACCTTGTCCACGCCCTTGAACTCGGCCGCGATCTTCTCGAGATCGGTGAGTCGTTTGACGTAGGTCTCGAACGCCTCACGGCGCGCGCCGGGGCGCGAGCCGGAGATCGCGTCGGCCGCCTGCACGATGACGCTGACCGGTGATTCATGCGGCACGTCGTCGTGATGCGCGGCGATGCAGTTGATGACCACCGGATGCTCGCCGTACTTGGTCGCCTGCTCGACGCCGAGTTGGACGTGCGTGCCGTCGTGCTCATGGGTCAGCACTTTGCCCACGTCGTGCAGTAATGCGCCGCGTTTGGCGAGGTGGACGTCGAGCTTCAGCTCGGCGGCCATCATGCCGGCCAGGTGCGCGACTTCCTTCGAGTGCTCCAGGATGTTCTGGCCGTACGACGTGCGGTATTTCATCCGGCCGACGAGCTTCACCAGCTCCGCGTGCATCCCGCGGATGCCGGTGTCATACACCGCCTGCTCGCCCGCCTCCACGATGCCGCGATCCACGTCGTCCTTGGCTTTCTTCACGATCTCTTCGATGCGACCGGGGTGGATGCGGCCGTCGGCGATCAGGCGCTCGAGGGCGAGGCGGCCGATCTCGCGCCGCACCGGCTCGAAGCAGGAGACCACGACGGTGTCCGGGGTGTCGTCAATAATCACGTCGACGCCGGTCGCCGCCTCGAACGCGCGGATGTTGCGCCCTTCCCGGCCGATGATGCGGCCCTTCATTTCGTCCGACGGCAGCGTCACCGCCGACACGCTCGACTCCGCCGTCTGCTCGGCCGCGATCCGCTGGATGGCCAAGGCCACGATCTTCTTGGCCTCCCGGTCGGCGTTTTTCTTGGCCTGCTCGGTGATGCTCCGGACCAGCGCCGCCGCTTCGTCCCGCGCTTCGTTCTCGAGCCGGCCGATCAGCTCGAGCTTCGCATCCTGCGCGGTGAGGCCCGCGACCTGCTCCAGGCGCGCGCTGATCTCGAGCTCGCGCTTGTTGAGGGCCTTGGTGCGCTCCTGCAGCTCGCGCTCGAGCTTGTGCAGGTCCTGATCGCGCCGGTCGACGCTCGCGAGTTTCTGATCGAGGCTCTTATGGAGTTGTTCGCGCACGGCCATGAGCTCTTCTTTGGCCGCGAGGACGAGACGTTGGCTTTGGTCAGTGGCGCGTTTCTCAACGCGCCGGCCCCACACGTAGAACACGAGTGCCGCGACGAGCACGCCGCTGAGCACGGCCGCAATGATACTCGACAGCTCTGACATTTTGATCTATCCCCAAGCCAACCGGCTCAACCAGCGCTGAGCGCCTTCCGTTTTGCCGGTGGCAGCATTTTCGCGAGGTCGTCGGCCACGGCCGCGAGGCGCGCGGCGACTTCCCGCTCCGTTTGCTTCGCCTGGAACAGCTCGTTCGTGATGTCGAGTGCCGCCAGGATGGCGGCTTTATGCGTTTCCACCAACGGCCCCTGGCTCAGCACTTTTTTCAGGGCCTGGTCAACGTAGGCAGCAACTTCGCGCGTGTACTCCGGGGAGAGATCGGAACGAACGGTGTATTCTTCACCGCCGATCATCACGCGGACGGCGTGTTTCTTGGCCGTCACTTGTGGTTCCCTCCACCGCCGTTGTCGCGCGCCTGCTCCTCGAGAAACGTCAATCGTTGCATGAGGTCGTGCACGCGGGAGCGCGCGCCTTCCACCCGCTGCCGCAACGCCTTGTTCTCCGACTCGAGCTCGGTGTTGCGGAGCGGGGTGCCCCGCCCCTTCAGCTCGGCTTCGGCCTTCTGCGCGCGTGTGCGCCAGCCCGCCAACTCCTCCGCCACATCGCGGAGGATCGATTCGAGCTGATCGAGCGCATCGCGGACATCAGGCCTGTCGCCGGCGTACGTCAAGGTTTGCCTCCACTGCTTTCAGCATCTTGTCCAGCATGCCATTCGTTTCTTTTTCCGTGAGTGTCCGGTCGGCTGCGCGGAACGTGCAGCGCCAGGTCGCGCCACGCGTGCCCGGCGGCAACCCGGGGCCACGGTACTCATCCAGCACATCAAGCCGCTCCAGCAACGACCCTGCTTCGCGGCGCAACACGGCTTCGACTTGAGCGGCGGTCACCCCGCCGGGAACCACCAACGACAGATCACGCACCACGGGCGGCTGCGTCGGCAACGGCTGATAGCGCGGCAGCCCGCGCAATTGGACCGCGATGCGCACTTCAAGCCCATAGAGCGGCGCTGCCCATTTTGGCGCGTCGGCCTCGAGCGACACGGCCATTCCGGCGGTGCCCCCGCCCGACCCCTCTACGGCAACCCAGCCGGTCCCATTCGCGGCAGGTTGCACGTCGCACGAGGGAGCAGCCACCCCAACAGCTAACTCAAAGTGCGACTTTAGGTCCCATAAGTCCATATCAGGTAGTTTCGCAGCCGCGGTACTATCGCTCCAATGCGCCGGGTGACGGGCACCGGTGAGGACGATGGCGAGGTGCAATTCCTCGGACGGCCGGTCGGCCGGACGGCCGGACGGCCGGTTGAACACGGTGCCGACCTCGAACAGGCGCACGTCTCGATTCCCCTGAGCCCAGTTGTGCTCCACGCGTCGAATCAGGCCCGGGAGCAGCCGGGTGCGCAGGTGACTCTCCTCGGCTGACAATGGGTTCGAGACCGCGATGGCGTCCGGGCTGTCGGCCGGGCCGAGGGGCAGCGTGCGAGCCTCGAGCAGCCCAGCGCCGCTTCTGACCAGGGCGTCCCGAATGCGTCGCAGCGTCAGCTCGGAGGGTGCGTCGGGCACGGTTCCGGGGCGGTAGGGCCGGAGCTCGTCCGGGAACGAGTCGTAGCCGCGCAGGCGGGCGACTTCTTCGATGAGGTCGACCTCGCGGGTGACGTCGGGACGCCACCCAGGGATCTGTACCGCCAGCCGCTCATCGCGCGGCGCGGCCACGAATCCTACTGCCGCCAGCAGCTGTTCGATTTCCTTGCGCGGCACCGCGACGCCGAGGAGATGGTTGACGCGCGCCTCGCGCAGGAAGATCGAGCGCGGCTGCTGCGGTTCCGGCCACAGATCCAGCGGCGGCTCGCGGACGTCCCCGCCGGCAATCGCCTTGATCAAGTCGATCGCCCGCGCCATCGCGTCCGGCAGGGCGAGCATGTCGATGCCGCGCTCGAACCGGTAGCTCGAGTCGCTCGAAATCCCCAGGGTCCGCCGGGTCCGACGAATGCGCGTGGGCTGGAAGTAGGCAGCCTCGAGCACGATGTCGGTCGTGCTCTGCGTGACTTCCGATTCCGCGCTCCCCATCACGCCCGCCACGATCTGGGGCCGTTCGGCATCGCAGATCGCCGTCATTTCACCCGTGAGCTTTCTGCTCACTCCATCCAGCGTCACGATCGCTTCATTCGGCTGCGCGCGGCGCACTACGACCGCGGGACCGCGCAATTTCGCGAGGTCGAACGCGTGCAGCGGCTGATTCAGCTCGAAGAGGATGTAATTCGTCGCGTCGACGATGTTGTTGATTGGCCGCTGGCCTACGCTCTGCAGCCGGGTGGCCAGCCAGGCGGGGCTCGGGCCGACCTTCACGCCGCGGATCACGGCGATCATGTAGCGCGGGGCGCCTTCGGGGTCTTCGAGGCGGACCTCGACACCGTCGACTGAGGCGGTCGGGCGGTCAAGGGGCGAAGGCGGCGGCCGCGGCGGTCGTCTTTGACCGCCCTGACCGCCCTGACCGCCGACGATTTCAGGGAGCTTTACAGTCGCACCGTATGCGACCGCCAGCTCTCGGGCAACACCCTTGTGGCATAACAGATCCGGTCGATTAGCTGATACATCAATGACGATCTGTTCATCGGCAACGGGAACCACACTCAAAAACGGCGTTCCTGGAGCCGCGTCGGTTTCGAGCTCAAGAATTCCCTGATGATCCACGCCCAGGCCCAGCTCCTTCGCCGAGCAGAGCATGCCGTTTGATTCGATACCGCGGATCTTGCGTCGCTCGAGTTTTAGACCGCCGGGCAGCGTCGAGCCGACGGGAGCGAAGGGGTAGGTCTTTCCGGCCTGCACGTTCGGCGCGCCGCACACGACTTCGAGCACTCCGTTGCCCGCGTCCACCTGGCATAACGACAAGCGGTCGGCGTTGGGGTGCTGCTTCACCTCGAGCACGCGCGCGATCAGCACGTCGCGCAAATCCTGGTGGATGGGGACGACGCCATCGACCGGCGCCACCTGGCGGGCCAGGCGGTCGGCGATGTCCTGGCCCTCGAGAGGCCGACCGAGGAGTGCTTCCAGCCAGCGGCGAGATACGATCACTTTGAGCTCCGCTCACCCCGGGGCGACGCCCCGGGGTCAGCCGACCCCACGAATTGTTCTAGAAACCGCACATCCGAGTCAAAGAACAACCGGATGTCAGGGATGCCGTGGCGCAGCATCGCGATCCGCTCGGGGCCCATGCCCCAGGCGAAGCCGGTGTACTTCTCGCTGTCGACGTTGCAGTTCTCGAGCACGGCGGGATGCACCATGCCTGAACCGAGAATCTCCATCCAGCCAGTCCCCTTGCAGGCCGCACAGCCGGAGCCACCGCAGATCTGACAGTGCACGTCCATCTCGGCCGACGGTTCCGTGAACGGGAAGAACGAGGGCCGGAACCGCACCTTGGTTGTGGGCGTGAAGATGCGGCGCGCGAACGTGGCGAGCGTCGCCTTGAAATCGACGAACGTGATGCCTTCGTCGATGGCGAAGCCTTCGATCTGCTCGAACACGGGCGAGTGCGACGCGTCGAACGGATCGCGGCGATAGCAGCGGCCGGGAACCACGATCCGAATCGGCGGCGGGTAGCTCTCCAGCGTGCGGATCTGGACCGGCGAGGTGTGCGTGCGCAGGAGCACATCCCCGCCCAGGTAGAAGCTGTCCTGCGCGTCGAGCGCCGGATGGTCTTTGGGGAAGTTCAGCGCGTAGAAGTTGTAGCGCTCGGTTTCCGCCTCGGGGCCCACCACGCGAGTGAAGCCGAGCTCTTTGAAGATGTCGCAGATCTCATCGACGATCTGCGTCACGATGTGCAGCCCGCCGCGCCACGCGCGCCGGCCCGGCATCGTGAGATCGACGCCGCTGAGCTCACCGGCCGAGTGCTTGAGGGCGCGCTCGCGATCTTCGATCGCGCGCTCCAGCTCGCGCTTGAGCGCGTTGGCCTGCCCGCCGGTGCGCTTGCGCTCATCGGGCGTCAGGGTGGGAAGGGCTTTGAGGATTTCGGTCAGCGCGCCGGCCTTGCGGCCCAGGAGCTCGGTTTTGATCTCCTGGAGCCGGCGTTCATCCGCCTGCGGGATTTCGTTCAGACGCTCCCGCAGCGAATCCAGAGCTGCAAGGAGGTCGCTCATGTGCTAGAGAGCCTTCTTGGCGACCTCCGCCAGCTGTTCAAACGCGACCGGGTCCCGCACGGCGAGATCGGCGAGGACCTTGCGATTGACCTCGACGCCCGCCTTGCGCAGCCCGTTCATGAACTTGTTGTACGACAGCGCATGCAGGCGCGCCGCGGCGTTGATCCGCGTGATCCAGAGGCGGCGGAACTCGACCTTCTTTGCCCGGCGGTCGCGGTAGGCGTACTTCGCCGCGCGCTCGGTCGCTTCTTTCGCCGCTTTCCACAGTTTGCTGCGCCCGCCCCAGTATCCCTTGGCGAGCTTCATCACCTTATTCTTGCGCTTCAGGCGCGCGACGTTGCTCTTGACGCGAGGCATGAGATCTCCTTACGCCTGCAACAGGCGCTTGAGGCGACGCTCGGCGTGCGATACCAGCGTGGCCTTCCGCAGGTGGCGCTTCCGCTTGGGATGCTTCGAGGTCAGGATGTGGCGCTTGTAGGCTCTGTACCGGCGGAGCTTGCCCGTTCCGGTCAGGCGAATGCGCTTACGCAGCGCGCGCTTGGATTTCATCTTCGGCATTGCAACCTCGTTATCGGTTATCGGTAATCGGTTTTCGGTTTTCGGTTATCGGTCTGATGACCGAAGACTGATGACCGATGACGTCACTTCGGCGCAAGCACCATCGACATGTTACGGCCTTCGAGTTTCGGCTCCTGCTCGATCTTGCCGATGTCTTTCAGTTCCTGCGCGACGCGATCCAGCACTTCGCGGCCCAGCTCGATGTGCGCCATCTGCCTGCCGCGGTACATCATCGTCACCTTCACCTTGTTGCCGTCCGCCAGGAACTCGCGCGCGTGCCGGGTCTTGAAGTCGAAATCGTGATCGTCGATCCCGGGGCGGTACTTCACCTCTTTCAGGTGAATCACGTGCTGCTTTTTCTTCGCGGCGCGCGCCGCCTTGGCCTGCTCGAACTTGAACTTCCCGTAGTCCATGATCTTGACGACGGGGGGCCGGGCGAGCGGCGCAACTTCCACGAGATCCAGGCCCCGTTCATGCGCGGCGGCCAGGGCCTCATCGATGCTCAGGACCCCTAACTGGTCGCCGTTATCTGCGATAACACGCACCGGACTGATCCGGATCTGCCGATTGACGCGAGTGCGCGGTGCTTTGCTGTTGTTGTCGGGCGGTGGCAGCTGTTTCTCCTCCGGTGACGGCGTAAAAAAAGGACCCTGGTTGCCCCAAGATCCGAGAGTTCCCCACCGCGGTGAGGAGTCGAGAACCCTGGAGCGCTCTCCTAGAGAGGCATGCGGGTGGGGCGCGACGGCCCACTTACCATGTTGTCGGACAGCAAGCTAGCCGACGAGCTGCGGCTGGACAAGTCCGATGCCCTTGCCGTCCCGACCCAGACGACCGGAGACAACCTTGGGGTCGTGCTCGAACACGATCAGCCACCCCTCCGCCTCGGCCCGCTGGTAGAGCCGGCGGCGGGTTTCGAGCGTGACCAGCGGCTCCAGGTCGTAGCCCATGATCCAGGGAAGCGGGAGATGAGCTGCGGTCGGGACGAGATCGGCGATGAAGCAGGCTCTCTCGCCGCCGTTCTCGACCAGCAGCGACTGGTGGTACGGGACATGACCGGGTGTGGGGATGGCCCGAATGCCGGGGAGGACCTCGGTCTCGCCGTCGATCAGCTTGAAGGGCACACGGTCGAAGTTGTGCGCCAGGTAGCTGCCGGCGGTTCGCTCGTTGGTGTGTTTGGCGAACTCCAGTTCGCGCCGCTGCACCACGTACTGGGCCCGCGGGAAGGCGAGGCCCTGGGGCGTCGTATTCCCGCCCGCATGGTCGAAGTGGAGATGGGTATTGATGACCCACTTCACGTCGTCCGGGCGATGTCCCAGATCGGCGAGGGCATCCTCGAGCTTGGTGCGCCCGTTCCGGCCGGCGTTCTCGACCCCGTAGATGTCGCGGAATTTCTCGTTTTCCTTGTTGCCGATGCCGGTATCGATCAGGACGAGCCCGTCGTCATGCTCGACCAGCAGGCAGCGCAGCGCCAGCGGAATCCGGTTGCGCTCGTCGGGCGCAATCCGGCGCTGCCAGAGCGGCTTCGGCACCACCCCGAACATGGCGCCCCCGTCGAGCCGCTGGATTCCGCCCTCGAGGGCGTGACAGCGGAGCCCGCCCAGGCGGAAGGTGTAGACCAGCGTCATGCGAGCGGCGGACGGAGCACGGCGCGGCGCGGGTGCCGCCGCCGCTGCATCGCCTCGAGGTCCGCCAGGGTCCGGGCGCCGGCCTCGCGGGCGAGCCGGAGCAGGCGGATCAGGAGCTCCGCCGTCACCAGCGCGTCGCCCGCGGCCCGGTGCCGGGCCGGATTCTCGAGATCGAAGCGGTAGCTGAGCGCGTCGAGCGAGCAGGATTCCGCGCCCGGGATCAGCCGCCGGGCGAGCCGTACGGTGCAGAGGCGCGGGCCCTCGAGGCGCAGGTTGCGGACCCGCCGGAGCTCCGCGCCGAGAAAGCCCCAGTCGAACCGGGCGTTGTGGGCGACGAACACGCGGCCCGTCAGCGCGTCCATCACCCGTTCCGCGACCTCCTCGAACCGGGGCGCGGCGCGGACCATGTCGTCCCGGATGCCCGTGATCGAGCTGACCACGGAGGGAATGGGCCGACCCGGATTGACCAGCGACTCGAAGAGCAGCTCGCGCCGCTCCCCGTGCACCAGGACCACCGCGACCTCGGTCACCCGGTCGGCCGTCGCGGCGCGCGAGCCGGTCGTCTCCACGTCCACGACCGCGAAGCTGCACTCCTCGAGCAGGGGCACGCCACGGGCGGCGGCGGCGAGGCCCCAGCGGCCGTCCGCCAGCCGGTG
>DASTDR010000676.1:0-2603 GCA_035710265.1 Gemmatimonadales bacterium
CCGCCGCCACCACCACCGCCGCCACCACCGCCACCGCCGCCACCGCCGGCGGCGCCGACGCTGCAGTCCCTGGGCGCGTTCTCGTCACCCGTATTCGTGACGTCTCCGCCGAGTGATTCCCAGCGACTGATAGTGGTCGAGCAGGCGGGCCTCGTTCGCGTCATTCGAAACGACACGACGCTGGCGCCGGCGTTCCTGGACCTGCGCACCAAGATCGGCACGGGGGGGGAGCGCGGGCTGCTCAGCATCGCGTTTCACCCGCTGTACGAAAGCAACGGCCGATTCTATGTCTACTTCACCGACCTGAACGGCCACATCCGGATCGTGCGGTACGACGTTTCCGCAAACCCGAACATTGCGAACGAAGCGTCAGCAGACACGGTCATCACGATTCTGCATCCGATGTACTCCAACCACAACGGCGGCCAGTTGCAGTTCGGGCCTGATGGAAAGCTGTACGCCGCGACAGGTGATGGCGGCGGTGCGGGCGATCCCAACGACAACGCACAGAACGTGAGCTCGCTCCTGGGCAAGGTGTTGCGCCTGGATGTGGACGGAGCGAGCGGCTATGCCGTCCCGTCCGACAATCCGTTCGGATCCGCGGTGTGGGCCTACGGCCTGCGCAACCCGTGGCGCTTCTCGTTCGATCGCCAGAGCGGCGACCTCTACATCGCGGACGTCGGCCAGGGCGCGTGGGAGGAGGTCGATGTCTCTCCCGCGAGCGGCGGCAGCGGGAAGGGCGCGAACTACGGCTGGGACGACATGGAAGGCGCGCATTGCTTCGAACCGATGACCGGTTGCGAGCAATCGGGCCGGATCCTACCGGTGCTCGAGTACGGCCACACGGGCGGCGCGTGTACGATCATTGGCGGCTACGTCTATCGCGGGACGCGAATCCCCGCGCTCGCCGAGCATTACCTGTATGCCGACTACTGCGCCGGGTTCGTGAAGAGTTTTCGGTTCGCAGGAGGAGCGGCGACGGACCAGCGTGACTGGACCACACAGCTGTCGCCGGGGACCCTGATCAGGTCGTTCGGGGAAGATGTGCGCGGCGAGCTGTACATCATGACTCAGTCCGCGCTGTACCGGATCGTGCCCGGTCCCTGAGCTTCGCGATCTGGGCATCCGTGTGGCCCGCGGCACGCAGCGTCGCGCACTGGGGCCGTGACTCGGCGATGCCGCGCCCCAGGATATCGAGTATCTCCTGTTTGTTCACGCGTCTCGCCGAGAATCGACGCGGCCGCGCATGACTCCTCCTCTGGTAGCATTGGTCCAAAAGCAACGCGACCGGCCACAGCCCAGGTTTCCCCCGAGGGCCACAGCCGGTCGCGCGATTCGAATGATGACTACGCTAGGTCGAAGCCACGCCTCCGCTGGTGCCCAGAGAAGGGACGGCCATGCTACAGAGGCAGACCTGCGGACGTGTCACCGTTCGATCGGCAATAACCCAGGATTTCGGCCCGATGTCAAGACGGGCGGGGACACCGGGATGCCGCCGAGCGGCCACAACTGAATCGCAAACGTGGCTGCCACTGTGACCGTGTCCCCGGTAACGGTGACCGAATCCGACCACAGAGCGAACCGGCCAGTCAGCGTGCCCTGGATTTCCCCGTAAAACTCATCGGTGGGCGCGACGAACTTGGTCACGTTCAGCGTGCCGCCGGTCGAAAGCCCGACGCGCGCATCGTCGCGATAGTAGACAGCCGCGAACGCCGCCGGCCACTGCGCGGCTGTCTTGTAAATGGTCGGTGTGATGTTCGCCAACGAAAACGATCCGAGCGCCGGCGCGAGCAGGCGGAACTCCTCCGAGATCTCGAATGGGAACACCGGTGCCGTCGAGCCGTCGAGGTCGGCTTCCCACGAGACGAACCGGCCGCCGTGGTCGTCGTCCACGGATTGAGCGTCGGTGCGCACCGCTGTACCGGGCACGGGGCCGCCGCTGTAGGTGACCGAGACATTGGGCCGCAGCAGGTGACTCCAATGCGCGGTGAAGCTCGCCTGGACGCTGATGGTATCGCCCGTTTCGACGGGGCCACCGGGCCCGGGAACGAGCCCAATCGCTCTAAACTCAAGCGTCCCCTGCATCTGGCCGGGCTCGAGCCCCGGTCGCGGGGGATACTCGGCATCGGTAACCGTAAGCGTGCCGCCCGGCAGACTGGCGTACAGCACTGTATCGACCTCGACGAACCCCGCAGGTGTCGTCGGCAGCACACCGGGGACATAGCGCGTCAGGGGGAACGTGCCGACATCCAGCCGTTGCGGAATGATGATCGTCAAGTTGCGGTTGACCGTCGTGTCACGACTCAGGCCGCTGACGAGCGACAGCTCGCCGCTGTCAGACGCGAGGCGGTCGCGGAACTTCCCAAACGCGCTCCACGTGCTCTGATGGTGCACGGCGCCGCTGATCTCGATCTGCATGTCGCCGAGGTCCGGCGGCGGCGGCGGTGGCGAAGGATCCGCGGCATCGCTGCACGCGGAGATACCGAGGCTGAGGATCAGGGCGTGGATCGGTCGGGTCACATCTTTGCTAACGCCGTCAGGTTCCCACGGGGGCGACTGGGGTCAGGCGCCGCGCCCGAGACTCGCGGGGGAACGTTCACGGC
>DASTDR010000677.1:0-2232 GCA_035710265.1 Gemmatimonadales bacterium
CGCCAGCTCCGCGGGGTTGGCCGCCCCCTGCTCTGCTGCCGCGAACGCCTCCTCGTACCGGCCGAGGCCGTTGTAGAGCACAGCTTGCGCGTGCTGGACGAGCGTCATGCCCATGCCGTCGCCGCGCTGCTCCGCCGCAGCGAGGATCGCCGTTGCGAGCGGCGCGGCTTCGGACTCGTTCCCGCGGTACGCCGCAAGCGCCACCGCGCTGTACGGGGGGATGGGCAGCACGATTGCCTTCGTGATGGTGGCCAGTTCATGGACGAGCAAGTCGGCCTCGCCGAGCTCGCCCGCGAACAGATGCCTCCCGACTCGCGCGCTGAGGGCGATCGGGAGCCACCCGAGCGCGCCGGCCTGTCGGGCAAACTCGAGGTGGCGGGCCGACAGCGTTTCCCACGCATCGGAATCCCAGAGGTCGTGCGCCGCGTGCGTTGCCAGCCATAGCCATCGGACGGACTCGGGCTCGAGTGCGTCCTCGGCAATGAACGCGTCAACCGCGCGGCGGAGATGGGGTGCGCCGGCGGCATAGCCGTCTTTGATGACCGTCGAAAATCCATCGAGCAGCAGGTCCTCCGGCCGCGTCGATCCCGATCGCGCATCCGGTATGGCTGCGCCAACCTCGGCAATCCCGACGGTGTCGGCGAGCCGGCCGACAAACATCGCCGCGGCGAGCGCTTGCAGGTAGGTGCGGCGTGCCTCGTCAGGATCCAGCGGCTCGAGCAGCCTGGCGGCCTCGAGCAGAAAGGACGGCGCATCGCGTCCATGACTCGAGGCAAAGGCGATCGCGCCGCGACACAGCTGCACGACCGCCATCTGGTGGGGATCGAGGGGCCCCGCATCGGCGCTCACGAGCATCTGTTCGGCGCGCTCATTGGCTCCGGCGAGCTGCTTGGCTTGTGCCGCCTCCAGTGCCCGTGCGGCGCGTCGGGCGGGGTCCTGGGTCAACGCGACCGCGCGCTCCAGGAACGCAGCTGCCGCCGCGAGGCCGCCGCGGGCGCTGGCCCGGCCCGCCGATCGCTCGAGCTCCTCCGCGATATCCTCGTCGGGTCCGGACGCTGCGGCTGCCAGGTGCCACGCCCGGCGATCCGGATCGCGCACGCGGTCGGTCGCCTCCGCGAGCGCAGCATGGGCCAGCCGGCGGTCCCGGGGAGAGGCGTCCCCGTAGACAACCGTGCGCACCAGCGGATGGCGAAACCGAAGACCGGGCCCGTCTTCAATGAGACCGGCCGTCGCAGCAATCCCGTCGGCCCCCAGGGGAATGCCGAGGTGCCCTGCCGCTGTCCAGATGACGGATGGATTCCCCGACGACTCGGCCGCAGCGAGAAGCAGCAGCCGACGCGTGTCATCGTCGAGCGTAGGCAACCGCCGCCGGAAGCTCTCCTCGATCCGCCCTGAAACCGACGTACCGTCGGGCAGGCCGAAGCCACCAGCCAGCGCCGCGGGCGCCCAGCCGCGCGGGAGTTCGAGCAGGGCCAGCGGGTTCCCGTGCGCTTCCGCAATGATCCGGTCGCGGACGGATTGGTCGAGGCGGCCAGGGAGGACCGCGGACAACAGGCTGCGGGCGTCCTCCATGCGGAGCGGGCCGACAGTCATCTCCGGCAGGCCGGTGAGGTCCGAAAGGTCCGCCGAGGCGCGAACCCCGAACACCAGGACCACCGCCTCCGCGCCGAGTCGCCGCGCGACGAACCCGAGGACCTGGAGCGACGCGCGATCCAGCCACTGGGCATCGTCCACGACACAGGCGAGAGGTTGCGTCTCGGCGACCTCCGCGAGGAGGCTCAGGACCGCCAAGCCGATGAGAAAGCGGTCGGGCGCAGCACTGTCCCGCAGCCCGAGAGCAGTGCCGAGTGCATCGCGCTGGGGAGCGGGCAGGATGTCGATCCGATCGAGAAATGGGGCGCACACCTGGTGAAGGCCTGCGAAGGCGAACTCCATCTCGGACTCGACCCCCGAAACGCGCACCAGCCGAATCCCAGTCGCCCGCGAGAACACATCACGGAGGAGGGCAGTCTTTCCGACCCCCGCTTCGCCGCTGACGACGAGGGTTGCGCTGGTTCCCGATCGTGCAGCAGCGATCAGCGCAGCCAGGCGCTCGCGCTCGGCAGTCCGGCCGAGCAGGCCGGTGCTGGGATCGGGCGGCGATTGCACGAGCGGGCTCCTCGTCTCTCGGAGCGGAGCATACCCGGGGGCTGGAGGCCGGTCCCCGGCGGAAACCAGTGAGTGACACGGGCG
>DASTDR010000678.1:0-2558 GCA_035710265.1 Gemmatimonadales bacterium
CCCGGCTCGAACCCCGAGCGTGAAGAAGAGGGTGGCTACATCGAAGAGGAGCGGTAGCACTTAGAGCTTTGCCAAACACAACGGCCGCCGGTCTCGGCGGCCGTTGTCGTTTGACGGCACTGGGAAACCCGTGCCATTTCCATGCGATGACGAACATCGCCGTGCTCGACGAACCGGCCGTGCAACAACGGCTCCGCTATGCGGATCTCATCCCCGCGGTCGCGAATGCACTCGCCGCGCTGTCGGCCGGCCAGGTCGTCCAACCCGTCCGATCGGTGCTGCCCGTCGCGCCGCATCGCGGGTTCTTCGCGGTCATGCCGGCATATGCCGGCGCCCTCGGCGCCAAGCTTGTCACGTTCTATCCGCACAATGTCGGGACCCACACCCACCACGCACTCATCGTGATGTTCAAGGCCGAAACGGGAGAGCCACTGGCCGTCATGGACGGCCGGCTCATCACGGAGATGCGGACCGCGGCGGCCTCGGCCGTGGCGACTGACCGCCTCGCCCGGCCGGATGCAGCGGTGCTCGGCATCATCGGATCCGGCGTGCAGGCCACGAGTCACCTCGCGGCATTGGGCCAGGTCCGTCGATTCAAGGACGTCCGGGTCTGGAGCCCCCGCAACGCCCCGGCGTTTGCCCAGCGACACGGCGTGCAGGCGGTCGCGAGCGCCGCCGCTGCCGTACGCGGGGCGGATGTCGTGGTGGTCGCCGCCAGCTCCACCACCCCGGTCTTGCAGGGACGCTGGCTTTCGCCGGGGACGCACGTCAACGCGATCGGTGCCACGCGCCCCGAGTGGCGCGAGCTGGACGACGATCTCGTCACTACCGCCCGGGTCTTCGTCGACTCGCGCGAGGCGGCGCTGCGCGAATCAGGCGACGTCATCGCCGCCCGCAGTGAGGTGACGGAGATCGGGGCCGTGGTGTCCGGAGCCGCCCAGGGCCGACGCAACCCTCAGGAGATCACCCTCTTCAAGTCGGTGGGAGTCGCGGTCGAAGACGTCGCAGCGGCGTCGCTGGTGCTGGGAGCAGGGCGCCGGGAGCCGGCAGCCGGAGCCGGATGACGACCTCCCTCGCTGCTGTCCGTCCCATCGCGTTGGGCGAGATTCAGGACGCGCGGAAACGTATAGCCGACACGATCGTCCACACGCCGCTGATCCGTTTGGACCTGGGTCCCGGTTTGCCGGACGTGCGGCTGAAGCTCGAGAACCTGCAGCCGATCAGTTCCTACAAGCTGCGTGGTGCCGTGAACGCGGTCGCCCTGCTTTCGGAGGCGCAGCGCCGGCGCGGCGTCTGGACGATCAGTGCGGGCAATGCCGGTCAGGGCGTCGCGTTCGCTGCTCGCGCTGCAGGCGTCCCCTGCACGGTCGTTGCGATCGAGACAGCCCCAACCGCGAAGCTCGATCGCATGCGCGGGCTGGGCGCGAAGCTCATGCTCGTGTCCTATGCCCGCGCCTGGCAGGCGCTCGACGAGCGGTCGTATCCGGGAGTTGAAGGGACATTCATTCACCCATTCGACGATGACAACTTCATTGCCGGCCACGGGTCGATGGGTCTCGAGATTCTCGAGGACGCGCCGGACACCGTCGCGATCATTGCCGCGATCGGCGGGGGCGGGTTGATCACCGGCGTGGCCAGCGCCGTGAAGGCGCTCAAGCCGGACGTACGCGTCTGGGGCGCGGAGCCGGAAACCGCGGCGCCCGCGGCGCGCTCCTTCGCCACAGGCTCCCCGCAGGAGTTTCCGGAATGGCAAGCCACGTTCGTGGACGGCGCTGGGGGCAAGAGCGTGTTTCCGCGGATGTGGCAGCGCATGCAGCCACTCGTGGAAGGCAGCATTGTCGTAACGCTGGATGAGGTGACGCACGCGATGCGGCTGATGGCGGAAAAGACTCGCGTGATTGCGGAAGGCGCGGGTGCCCTCGCGCTTGCCGCCGCACTCACCGGCAAAGCAGGCCCTGGGCCAATCGTCGCGATCGTCTCGGGCGGCAATATCGATCTTGCAAAATTCTTCGAGCTGATCGGCACGCGGGCCGAGGGGGCCACCTGACCGAATCCGGGCTGCGGCGTGTGATCGGCATGCGCGGGCTCGCCGCCGCCATTTTCAACATCACCATCGGCGCGGCGATCTTCGTGCTCCCCGCGTTCGTTGCCCGCGACCTCGGCGCCGCCGCTCCCCTCGCCTATCTCGTCTGCGCCGTGGCGACAGCGCTCGTTGCGCTGTGTATCGCCGAAGCCGGGAGCCGCGTCCCGCAAAGCGGCGGTCCATACGCATACGTCGAGACGGCATTCGGCCCCTACGCGGGGTTTTTGTGTGGGGTGCTGCTGTGGCTCGGAATCACCGTGGCAATGGGCGCCGTCGCCACGGTGTTCGCGGATGCCGTGGGTCAACTCGTCCCCGTGCTGGCGGGGTCGCTTCCCCGAACAGTACTCCTCATCGTGGTCATTGCGAGCCTCGCCGTCGTCAACATTCGCGGTGCCTCGCTGGGATCACAGGTGAGCGGCATCGCCACGGTTGCGAAGATCGTCCCGCTCGTCGCATTCGTGTTGCTCGGCCTGTC
>DASTDR010000679.1:0-2216 GCA_035710265.1 Gemmatimonadales bacterium
CAGGAACGGCTCGACGGCCGCGCTCTACTCGTGAACTTCGTCGACAACTACGGCAAGATCGAGGAAAACAAGGGGATAGCCGGGCAGATCACCGCGTTCCTCAACAAGGCTCGCAAGGTGAAGCCATGCCCGCCAGCCGTCACCATGCTCGGGCAGCCTACGAAAGAGTAGTCACCTAAAGCCACTATCGCGAATTGGCAATCCGCAGGTCATGAGACCTACGGACTGCGCGGAGTGAGTCGACGCGAGAGAACGATACTAGATCGAGATGTTGGCTCCCCGACCAGGGCTCGAACCTACGACCTGCGGATTAACAGGTCTGCTCGCCCGCCGGAGCGCGCCGTTTGGCGTCAGCGGGCGCGAGTCTACGCCAATTCACGCCACCTTTGTTCGTTTGGAGGGAAGGTCCGCTTTCGGCCATGAGCGGTCAGCCGACGATCCCGAAAGCTGCCACTCGAAAGCGGCGTGCAAAGCAGCAGACACTCGCCCGATACGGATGAACTCCCATGACCGAAGCCGAATGGCTGGCCTGTACCAATCCGCAGCCCATGCTCGAGTTCCTCCGGCGCAAAGCGAGCGATCGCAAGGTGAGGCTCTTCGCGGTGGCTTGCTGTCGGCGAGTGTGGTCGAGCCTCGAGCACGAGGAGTTTCGCGACGCGGTGCGGAAGGCTGAGTTGTTCGCGGACGACCTCGTCGATCGGGACGAGATGCTCCAAGCATACGAGAAGGCGCGCGCGATCTTCGCCAAACTGCACGGCAAGGACAACGGTCCCGGTGCCGCGCTGACGGCCTCCGGCTTCCCGAGCCCCCCAAAGTCTTTTCTGCAGCGCGTCGCCGACGCCCTCGACGATCCATGGTGGGAAGACGAATTCGACAAGGGCGATCCTCTCGCGCCCGCCATCGTCACGGCGAGGCACGCGGCACGGGCAGCAGCGGATCTACAGGGCGAGAGGCATGTCCTCGATGCCCCCGCCACGATCGCCGAGCATCGGGAGCAGACTGTCCTCGTCCGCTGTCTCTTCGGAAATCCGTTCCGCCTGCGACCGGTGTACGCCGCCGGGCTGACCCGCAAGGTGAGGACCCTCGCCGATACCATATATGCGGAGCGCGCTTTCGACCGCATGCCTCTCCTGGCCGCCGCCCTGGAAGCCTCGGGCTGCACGGACGCCGACCTAATCGAGCATTGCCGGTCGGGTCGGGACCACGCTCGCGGCTGCTGGGTCGTGGATCTCCTGCTGGGGAAGGAAGGCGATCCGCCCGCTAAGGGATATCTATGATTGACCACTGTGGGTCCGAAAGCGGACTGGGAGGCAGACCTGTTAATCCCCCAGCGATCCCCTCGTTCAACGACTCGCGAAACTGCGTGGGTTCAAATCCTGCCGGGCGCGCGCCGAACTTAGGGGCGGAACGTGCCTTCAGGGCGCGCTACGGTGGCCTGGCCGTTGGCGCGACGCTCGGCGCGAGCGATGGCGCGCGGGGGCGCGTCCGCTGCATGCCGCTGTTAGGCGTTCTCGTCGCTCATGATTGCGCATTGCGTGCGCTAGCACTCAAAACACGCACCTTCGACGCCGGGAAGAATCTCGAACGGCAGGTCGGCCGAGCTGCGCGCCTCGTCCACCAGGCGATCCAGCGCTGCGTCGTCGTGCCGCGGATCGTGGTGGAAGGTGACCAGGCGCTTCACGCCGGTGCGGGCCGCGAACTCGACCACATGCGGGATCGCGCTGTGCCCCCAGCCGACGTGCTTCGGATACTGCGTCGCGCTGTATTGGGAGTCGTGAATCAGCAGGTCGGCGTGCGCGGCGAGGTCGAAACCCGAGATCCAGTCCGAGGACGGCAAGCGCGCGGCCCCGAGCAGCGGCTCGTGGTCGGGGATGTAAGCGATCGTGGCGCCGTCTTCGCTGATCCTGTAGCCGACGGTCGGGCCGGGGTGGCAAACGAGCGCCGCGCAGATGCGCAGCCCGCCGATCCGAATCTCCTCGGGCGCGAGCGGCACGTCGTGCAGCGTCAGGCGGGAAGGCAGTTCCCGCAGCCGGACCGGGAACAGCGGCGGCGACAGGTAGCGGCTGACGCGCGCGCGCAGGTCAAGGGTGGTGGACGGCGGCCCCCAGATGTGCACTTCCTGGCCGCTCTGGTCCAGCGGTCGGAAGAAGCCCAGCCCCTGGATGTGATCCATGTGCAGGTGAGTCAACAGCACGTCCACGCGGCCCGCGTCCGGC
>DASTDR010000680.1:0-13864 GCA_035710265.1 Gemmatimonadales bacterium
TCGGTTGGGACGGTGATCCAGCCAGGCACGGGGCAAGCTGGTGGGCCGCCGCCCTCGGGGGCGGTCGTGAGCGATTCGACCGCCGTGCCCGCGGTGCGTGTGCAGATCGACGGCCGCACCGTCGACATTCAGGCCTACACCACGTTCCTGCGTCAGCTCGCCGCGTCGCCGTGGTTCACGGACGTGACGCCCGCGAGCTCGCAGACGGTGATCGAAAACGATCGTCCGGTCACGGCGTTCCAGGTCACGGTCCGCTATCGCCTCGCGGACTCGGTCTACATCCGCACGGTTCCACTCGTGCAGTCGGTGAGGTAGCGACATGGCGCTCGGTTTACCGACCGACCAACGCGGCCAAATCCTGGCGCTGCTGATTCTCGTGGCGCTCGCGGGCGGCTACTTCTTCTGGACCAAGAAGCACGCGCCGGATGTGGAAAAGATCCGCGTGGCCAACACTGAAGCCGACAGCCTCGAGAAAATCGTCGCGGCGGCCAAGGCCGACCTCGCGAGCGGCAGCATCGAGGACCTGCGCCGGCGTGTCGAAGAGTACCAGGGCTCGCTCGAGCTGATGCGGCGGCTCGTGCCGGAGCGCAACGAAGTGCCGACCCTGATCGACGACATCTCGACCAAGGCCAAGGTGCGCGGCGTGACCCTCGGCAAGATCCAGCCGATGTCTCCCGATCCGGGGCAGCCGTTCGACACGTATCGCTACAAGCTCGAGGTGTACGGGCACTACGACCAGATCGGCGAGTATCTCGCCGACATCGCATCGCTGCCGCGCATCGTCGTGCCGCAGGAAGTGACGTTGACCGCGGCCACGCCGCAGGCCCAGAAGCTGCTCGCCGACACGGCGGGCGCGCTGCTGCTCGCGGAGTTCTCGATTCGCACGTTCGTGAAGGCGGCGCCACCGCCGGGCACGCAACCCGCGGCGCGTCCAGGAGCCCAGCGTGCGCGCAGCTAGGGCCGGCTTGGGAGTCTTCCTCGCCCTCGCGCTCGTCGCGCTGGCAGCGCCACTGACGGCACAGCAAGCCGACAGCCGCCCTGCCGGCGCCGATACCACGCAATCGATGACGCTGTTGCGAGAGGTGTTCGCGTACGAAGGCGGCGGGCGCGACCCGTTCATGTCGCTGCTGCGCTCGGGCGATGTCCGGCCGCTGCTGTCCGATTTGAAGCTGACCACGATCGTCTATGACGGTCGCTATGCGACGCGGAGCGTCGCGGTGCTCCGGGACATCACGAATCGGCGCATCTATCGGGTGAAATCGGGCGATATCATCGGGCGCTTGAAGGTCACGCAGATCCGGCCCCGGGAAATCGTGTTCACCGTCCAGGAATTCGGCTTCGAGCGGCAGGAGACACTGTCGCTCGGCAGGCAGGAGGAGACGCCATGATGGCTCTAGCTCACCTCGTCTTGTTCGCGGTCGTCGCTCCCCGGGCCCTTGCGGGGACGACGATTCGCGACGGCGAGGTGCGGGGTGTGAGCGTGGTTCCGGCGGCCGGCAAGGTCGAAGTCGTCATCGACCTGCAGGGCGTCGTCCAGATCAACGATTTCACGCTCGCCAGTCCCGCACGGCTTGTGATCGATCTCCAGGGCGCGCGCCTCAGCGCCCCGGCCACGCTGTACGACGGCAAGAACCGCGGCGGCGTGCGCAACGTGCGCTACGCGCAGTTCAAGCCCGACGTGGTCCGTGTCGTGATCGATCTGGACGCGCTCAAGGACTATGAAGTCGAGCGCGTGGGCGGCGAGGTCCGCGTCCGCATCGGCACCGAGCGCACCGCGTTCGCGGCCTGGTCCAGCGGCACGGTGCCCCCCCGCACGGCGACGCTGGTGGCCTCGCGCGCGCCCGCCGCTCCGCCTCCGGTCACAGGCGGACCCGAGAGCGCCTCGCGTGTCACCACCCCGAGCCTCGGCCGGTCGATGTCGATCGAGGAATACCTTGCCGCGCACCGCACCGACGCCGCCCAGTCGCAGGCGCCGCGCATCACGGTGCAGTGGGATAACGCCAGCATCGAAGACGTCATTGCCGGCTTCGCGGCGTTCAGCGGCCGGACGATCATTCTCGCCAAGAGCATCACGGGCAACGTCACGGCCGAGATCAAGAACCAGCCGTGGGACCTCGCGCTCAACGCCGTGCTCGAGTCGCAGGGGCTCGCCGTCCAGACGCTGCCGGGCGGGATCCTCAACGTCGTGAGCAAGGTCGAGCTGGCGCGTGCCGACTCGACGGTGCCGATCACGACGCGCCTGGCGCGCATCAACTACGCCAGGGCGACGTCCCTCGTCCCGTCGGTCGCGTCGATTCTCACCAAGCGCGGCCAGGTCGTTGCCGACTCGACCAGCAACTCGCTGGTCATCACCGAAGTCAGCTCGCGCATCGATGAGGTCGTCGAATTCGTGAAGGGTCTCGATCTGCGCACGCCGCAGGTGTCGATCCAGGCGAAGATCATCTTCGTCGACCGGACCGACGTCGAAGAGTTGGGCGTGAAATACGACCTCGGGACCACGAATCAGTTCTTCAACCAGCTCATTCAGCGGCCCGATCCGCGCACCGCGGAGCCGATCGATACCGACCTCGACGGCGTGCCGGACGCGCTCGTGCCGACCGAAAACTTCGATCCGAACGAGAACATCGTCGCGCTGGGCGGCAACTCGCTCTCCGCGCTCGGCAACGCGAGTCAGGAAGTCATCAACCCCGCGCTCGAGCTCATCTTCTCGACGGCGATCGGCAACTTCGATCTCACGACGTTCGTGCAGGCGCTGCAGCGCGTCGAGCTGGCCGACATCCAGGCCGAGCCGACGATTACAACCCTCGACAACCGCCCGGCGCAGATCCTGGTCGGTGACCGGGTGCCGATCCGCGTGATTGACGTCAGCTCGGCGGGCGGCGCCGCGGCGAACCAGAACGTGCCGCGCGCGACCGTGTCGTTCGAGCAGACCGGTATCAACCTCAAGGTCACGCCGCACGTCACGGCGAACCGCCAGATCCTGATGGAGGTCCACGCCGAGCGCTCCAATGTGCGGCCGGCGTCGGTCGACATCGGGTTCACGTTCCAGACCCAGCAAGCGGACAACCAGCTGCTGGTCAATGACGGCGAAACAGCTGTAATTGGCGGACTTACGGTGACTGAGGTCACGGTAACCAAGTCCGGAATTCCTTTCCTTGTAGATCTGCCGATTCTGGGCAAGCTGTTCGGGTTCACGTCCCAGACGGAGAACCGGCGCGATCTGCTCATTCTGATCACGCCACACATCATCGACGATCTCGTCGCGCCCGCGGGCCAGTAAGCCCGCGGGTCGATATAGGCCGGGAGAGGTTATGCGGGCGATCACACGCGGTACCGCACTGTGGGGAATTAGCGCCCTCGCGCTCGCCATCTGGGCGTGCGAGACGACGCGTAATCCTGGCGGCATCCAGCGCGACGTCACGGAACCCGCGATCACGCTGACCATCACGGGGTCGGACACGCAGGACATCGCGGCCGGGCTCGCGTTCGGTATCTCCGCCGCCGACAACCTCGCGCTGAAGAGCGTCCAGCTGCTCTTCAGCGGCGGGCTGATCGGCGTGCTGGACACGAATTTCACCGGCCAGGTGAAGACCTACACGGTCAACCGCGTCCTCACGTTCTCGCCGAACTCGGGCGCGGGCGGCAGCATTCAAATCGTCGGCCGTGCCACCGACGGCGCGGGCAACTTCGCCGAAGACACGATCTCGATCTTCCTCTCCAACGTGCAGGCGCTGCGGGTCCGGCTGGTGCTGCCGTCCCCGGGCGCGCTCGCGTCCACGGGCAAAGGACTGCCCGTCGACGTCATCGCGGTCCAGAATTCCGGTATCGCCAAGATCGGATTCCTCGTCTCGCCGGCGAGCAGCGTGACCAACCCGACCACGCCGCCCAACGACTCGACCGTGTACACCGCGCCGTTCGCGGATTCCGCGGAATATCAGGACACGATCGTCGTGATTCCGTCCCAGGGCACCTTCAACGTCGTCGGATTCGCCGAGGACTCGGCGGGCCGGCGCGGCTTCAGTAACGTCGTCACGGTGCAGATCCAGTCGGTCGCCAACGACGTGACGCCGCCGGTTGTGGCCCATCGCATCGGGCAGCGCGTCGAGGTGGACGACACGATCCACGTCCGCGCCCAGGACCCGAGCGCGATCTCGTGGATCGGGTTCAGGGTCGATACGGGTGGCATCACGATGAAATTCGACACGGTCAACGTTGCCGCCGGCAACCTGACCGATGTCACGCGCCACTTTACACTCGGCCTCCAGGGACTGAATCCCTTGCCGCGCCAGATCGTCGTCCAGGGCTATGCCTGCGACGCCGCCGTCGCGCGCAATTGCTCGTTCACCAACAGCACCACGCTGATCCCGAGCCCGCCGGTCAGGCGGAGCAAGGGGGCGGGCGGCCTGGCTTCGACCTACCAGCCGCAGTGGGCGCCGATGGCGCTGATCGACACCGTGATCGTCGTGTCCGGCATCACACGGCCGCTGCCGTTCGGCGGCCGGATCGCCGACGCGATCTTCAACGGCAACGACTCGAGTCTGTACCTCACGAACCCGGACCTCGGGCGCGTCGAGATCTTCCAGGTCGCCAACACGGCGTTCGTCGCCGCGGGCATTCCGACCGCCGGGCCGCAGCCGTGGGGCATCGCGATGTGGCCGCGCGACACGCTCGGCAATTACGGCGATACCATCGTCGTCGCGAACTCGGGTGGTACGCAGATGTCGGTCATCGACGTGCGGCCGGGGGTGCGCCGGCTCGCCTGGCGTCAGGACCTGCCCGACTACCTGATCGAGACGTATCGCATCCTCACGTCACCGCTGCGCGAAGAGATCACGGTGTACGACGTGTCGGACCGCCCGCAATACGTCGCGACGGTGTGCCGGCCGGGCGGCGGGACCACCTGTCACGTGGACTCGATTTTCGCGATTTACTCGACGACGCCGACGATCAGCAGCGCGTCGCCGTTCAACGGCCGCGCCACGCTACGCATGGAGAAACTGAAGAACACCCTCGACACGGCGCAGCTGTTCAGCCACCTGTTCTGGGAGCTGGCGGGCGACACCACCCTGTCCAGCACCAGCCGCGACACGTTGCGCATCGAGATGCGCCGCGGCCGGCCCTACAACCAGCAGCAAGTGCAGCTCAGCGCCTGCCAGGGCGCGACGATCCTGCTCTCGACGTTCGGCCTGGGCGATTCGACCTACGTGCGCAACTCGGGCAACTTCACGCACGCGATCGTAGGTGAGGGCGGCAACATCACGACGGAATTCGCGCGCGTCGTGGGCTACACGACCAAGGCCCCGCTGATCCATGGCAACGCCACCGCGCGGGCCTGCGCCACGAGCATCGCCACGCGCGACAGCGGCCGCAATGAGCGCGACCTCGGCGTCACCCCGGCGATCGACGTGTCGGACTTCATCAGCAACACCGGCGTGAACATCCATTCCGTCGCGACGAACTTCAACGGCATGACGAACCTCGTCCGCGCCGACTCGATCTACTTCCTGGACGAGGGGATGAAGCTCAAGGGCACCGCCGAAGCGCCGCTCGGCGCCTTCGGGATGGACATGAACTACAACCACGCCTTCTTGGCCAACACGGCGGGGACTCCGACCTTTGGCGGGACCGGTAACCCCAATGACCGCATAGCGTTCTCGGCGCGGCCCGATGGCAACATCGACATCTGGGATACCTTCTTCTATGGCCGCATTGGCGGGATCGTCGTGCGCGACCCCATCATTGGACCGATGCGCGTCGCCCGGAACCGCAACAACACGCGCCAATGGCTGTTCGGTGTCACCGCCGCGGGCGTCGTGATGGTCGAGCTGCCGGTCGTCACCAACCCGTTCCCGGCGCCCAGGCCGCCAGGGGTAACGTCGCCGTGAAGCCGGTGCCTTCGGGCCCGGGTGCTGCGTTCGACGAGCCCGACTGATGGTCGGGCTTGTCTGTTAATAGGAGTTGAGATGCCATTTCGGTTCACAACGGCAGGCGAATCACACGGACGCGGGTTAGTGGGCATCCTCGAGGGGATCCCGGCGGGCCTGCCCTTGTCCGCTGCCGACGTGGACGTGGAGCTGAAGCGGCGCCAGGGCGGCTACGGCCGGGGCGCCCGCATGAAGATCGAATCCGACCACATCGAATGGCTCTCGGGCGTGCGCGGGGGGCAGACCCTCGGCTCTCCAATCGCCATGCTGATCTGGAACCGCGATTGGGAGCACTGGCAGGACGTCATGGCGCCGGAAGCGGACGCCACGCCCGATCCGCTCGGCCGGCGCCGCCAGGTCACGCGCCCCCGTCCGGGGCATGCGGATCTCGCGGGATCGCTCAAGTACGACCGCACGGACGCGCGCGATATCCTGGAACGTGCCAGTGCTCGTGAGACCGTCGCGCGCGTGGCGTGCGGCGCGGTGTGCAAAAAGCTCCTGCGCGAGTTCAACATCGAAATTGGCTCATACGTCGCTGAGCTCGGAGGCGTCACCGCGAAGTACCACTCCCCACTCCCCACTCCCCTGAACGCCGCCGCCGACCAAAGCCCGGTCCGTTGCCTGGACAAGGATGCGGAAGCCCAAATCATCACCCGCATCGACGCCGCCAAGGCCGCCGGTGACACGCTGGGCGGCATCGTCGAAGTCGTGGCGCTGGGCGTCCCCGTCGGGCTCGGGTCGCACGTCTCCTGGGACACCAAGCTCGACGGCCGGCTCGCGCAGGCGATGATGTCCATTCCGGCGGTCAAAGGCGTGGAGCTGGGGCTCGGCTTCGACGCGGCGCGGCGCAAAGGCTCGGAAGTGCACGACGAAATCATGCCGGGCTTCTCCCGCGCGACGAATCGCGCGGGCGGCACCGAAGGCGGGATGAGCACCGGCGAGCCGCTCGTCGCGCGCGTGGCGATGAAGCCGATCTCGACCCTGATGTCGCCGCTCAAGACCGTCGATCTCAAGACGGGCGGCCCCGCGCAGGCGCAATCGGAGCGCTCCGATGTGACCGCGGTGCCCGCTCTGGGAGTCATCGCCGAAGCGATGATGGCGATCGTGTTGACGCAGGCGCTGCTCGAGAAATTCGGCGGCGACGCGCTGAGCGAGACGAAGCGGAATTACGATGGGTACATCGCGCAGCTTCGCGCTCGAACGGAAACGCACGTTCCCCCTCTCCACATCATGGAGCGGGGGTCAGGGGGTGAGGAAGGGGGGGCGGCATGAAGAAGCACCTCGTGCTCATCGGATTGCCGGGCGCCGGCAAATCGACCGTAGGGAAGATGGTCGCCGAGCGGCTGCACACCGGCTGTGTCGACATCGATACCGTGCTGATTCGTAAAGAAGGCAAGCCGATCACGATGATTTTCGCGGAGAAAGGCGAGTCCGCCTTTCGCGAGATGGAGCGCAAGGAAGTCGCCGCGGCTCTGGAAAATGAGCCTGCCGTGATCGTGCCGGGCGGCGGGTGGGCCGCGCAGCCGGGCCAGCTCGACGGCGCAAAGGGGCGCGGATATTTCGTTTATCTCAAGGCACGGGCCGAGATCGCCGCAGGCCGCGCGGTCCCGTCGGGAACCCGGCCCGTTTTGCTGGGTGAAGATCCTGTAGAGCAGATGCGCACGTTGTACAAAGAGCGTGATCCGTATTACGCCAAGGCGGATGCGGTCGTATTGACCGAGGCCAAGCCTCTGGAAAAAGTGGCCGATGAGATCGTCAGACTTGCGCAGATCAACGCCGGTTGGTAACAATGCAGACTTACTAGACGTCGAGACGTCTAGCTCTTTTGACCAAAGGTTGATCAGTGCCCGATAGTCATGACGAAGTGAAACCAAAAAAGAAGCGAGCGCCCCGGAAGAAGCCTGTCCCTGCCGAGGCGGCTCTGCCGACGGCGGATACCGAAGAAACCGACGCCGCTCCTGTAAAGGGCGGCGCACTCGTCATTGTCGAGTCCCCGACCAAGGCGAAAACGATCGGGAAGTACCTGGGGCGCGGCTACACGGTCAAAGCGACCGTGGGGCATCTGCGCGACCTCCCCAAGCGCGAGCTGGGCGTGGACGTGGACAACAACTTCGCGCCCAAATACGTCACTATTAAGGAAAAGGCGAAGACACTCGCCGAGATAAAAAAGGCCGCCAAAGCCGCCGACCGGGTGCTGCTCGCCACCGATCCGGATAGAGAAGGTGAGGCCATTGCCTGGCACGTGGCCTCGCAATTGAACAGCAATGGCAAGGTCAGGCGCGTCCTGTTCCACGAGATCACCAAAGACGCCGTCGCCGAAGCCCTCTCCAACCCCCTCGACATCGATCAGCGCAAGGTAGACGCCCAGCAGGCGCGGCGCGTGCTCGATCGCCTGGTGGGTTACAAGGCGTCGCCGGTGCTCTGGAAGAGCATCAAGACCGGCTTGTCGGCAGGGCGGGTCCAGACGGTTGCGCTGCGGCTGATCATCGAGCGCGAAGAAGAGATCCGGAAGTTCGTTCCGCAGGAATACTGGACGATCGCGGCTGATCTCGAGAAAGACGGCCAGCCGTTCCAGGCGCGGCTCCAGAAGCTCGGCGGCCACAAGCCCGAGATCAAAACCGAGGCGGATGCCCGCGCGATCGTCGCCGAAGTCGAGAAGCTGCCGTTCGTCGTCACCTCGGTGGAACGTGGCGAGCGGCGGCGCAACGCACCCGCCCCATTCACGACCAGCACGATGCAGCAGGAAGCCGCGAAACAGCTGGGCTTTTCGGCGGGGCGCACGATGCGCGCCGCGCAGAAGCTGTATGAGGGCGTCGAGCTAGGGGATCAGGGGTCCGTAGGTCTGATCACGTATATGCGCACGGACTCGGTGAGAGTATCCGATGCGGCAATCAAACAGGCGCGCGAATACATCAACGCGCAGTTCGACAAGCGCTACCTGCCCGACCAGCCCAACGTGCACAAGGGCGGCCGCGGCTCCAAGGTCCAGGATGCGCACGAGGCGATCCGGCCCACCGAAGTCGGATATAAGCCGGACGACATCAAGAAGTACCTGGAGCGCGACCTCTACAAGCTCTACCAGCTCATTTGGCGGCGCTTCCTGGCGTCCCAGATGACTCCGGCGGTGTTCGAAGCGACCAAGGTGGACTTCGAGCTGGCCGGCGGACGCTTCCTGTTCCGCGCGACCGGTTCGCGGGTCTTGTTCGATGGTTATCACGTCTTGTTCAGCGAAGCGCACGAGCCCGAAGACGCGAAGACGCTCGACAGCCTGGCGTCCATTCCGTCGCTCGCTGAGGGCGACAACGTCACCGTCACGCAGATCGTGCCGAGCCAGCACTTCACCGAGCCGCCGCCGCGCTACAGCGAAGCCAGCCTCGTGAAGGAGCTGGAGCGGCTCGGCATCGGTCGGCCGTCGACGTACGCGGCGATCATCTCCACGCTGCGCACGCGCTGGTATGCGACGGCAAAAGACCGGCGCTTCCAGCCCACGCCGCAGGGAGAGATCGTGTGGAAGGTGCTGAAGCGCTCCTTCCCCGAGGTGTTCGAGGTCGGCTTCACGGCCAACATGGAGACCGAGCTCGACAAGATCGAAGAAGGCGATCTCGCCTGGCAGGATGTGCTCGGCGAGTTCTGGAAGCCGTTCAATATCGCGCTCGAAGCGATCGACGTGAACAAGATCATCCACGAGGTGCACGATCTCTCGGGGCTCGACACCGAGAAGTGTCCGAAGTGCGGCAGCCCGCTCGAAGTGAAGAGTGGCCGGTTCGGCCCGTACATCGCGTGCGTGCGCTACGCGACCAAGGAGTGCGACTACTCCCGCTCGATCAAGAAGGACAAGGTCCCCGACCGCCCGTCCGACGAGATCTGCAAGGAGTGCGGCGCGCCGATGGTGATCAAGACCGGGCGCTTCGGCGAGTTCCTCGCGTGCACCACGTATCCCAAGTGCAAGTACACGCAGCCCGTGCCGCTCGGCATCAAATGCCCCAAGTGCGGCACCGGCGACCTGGCCGAGCGGCGCACCAAGCGTGGCCGCACGTTCTACGGTTGTCTCCGGTACCCGGACTGCGATTTTTCGACCTGGAACAAGCCGGTCGTCGTCGAGTGTCCAAACTGCCAGTTCGTCGGGATGGAAGAGATCAAGTCCAAGACGACGGGAGAGACCACACGCAAGTGTCTGAAGTGCGGACACCAAATCACCGTCACGACCGAGACCACCGAGGCGGAGGAAGTCGCGTCGTAAACGCTACGGTGGTGGGAGGTGGTCTCGCGGGAAGCGAGGCAGCCTTCGCGCTGGCGGAACGAGGCGTGGCGGTGACCCTGTACGAGATGCGCCCCGTGAAGATGACGCCGGCGCATCAGACGGAGACGCTCGCCGAGCTGGTCTGCAGCAACACCTTCAAATCGGTCGAACCGCTGCATGCGCACGGACTGCTCAAGGCCGAGATGCGCCTGCTCGGGAGTATCGTGCTCCAGGCGGCGGACGAGGCGCGGATTCCCGGCGGGAGTGCGCTCGCCGTCGACCGCCTCGTGTTTGCGAACGCCGTGCAGGCGCGCGTCGAATCCCATCCCAACATCACGATCGTGCGCGAGGAAGTGACTACGCTTCCATCGCCCGCGATCATCGCGACGGGCCCGCTGACCTCCGATGCCCTCGCGGTGGCCATCGCGAACCGTCTCACCGTCCATTCACTGGCGTTTTTCGATGCCATCGCGCCGATCGTGTCCGCCGATTCGCTCGACTTGGCGCGCCTGTTCAAGGCCTCGCGCTACGGCAAGGGCGGGGGGGACGACTACTGGAACGCGCCGTTCACTCGAGCCCAGTACGAAGCGTTTGTATCGGCGTTGATCACCGGCGAGCAGTATGTGCCCGGGCATGAGTGGGACAAGGTCCCATACTTCGAAGGCTGTTTGCCGGTCGAAGAAATGGCACAACGCGGTTTGGAGACGCTGCGGTTCGGGCCGATGAAGCCGATTGGGTTGCGTGATAAGGAGGGCAGGGAGCCGTACGCAGTGGTGCAACTGCGACAAGAAGATCGCGCAGCGCAAATGTGGAATCTCGTGGGTTTCCAGACCCGCCTGAAGACCGGCGCGCAGCAGCGCGTCTTCCGGATGATTCCGGGGCTCGAGCAGGCGGAGTTCTTGAGGTATGGGAGCATCCACCGGAATACCTACCTCAACGCGCCGGCGGCGCTCAGCCGACATCTATCCGCCAAAGACGATCAATTGCTCTTATTCGCAGGCCAGCTCACGGGGGTCGAAGGGTACACTGAATCCGCGGCGACGGGCCTCTTGGCGGGCATCAACCTCGCGCGCATGCTCGCGGGCGACGAGCCGGTCATTCCACCCCCCACCACGATGCTGGGATCGCTGTATCGCTACCTGCGTGAGACCGAGCCGAAGCGCTTTCAGCCGATGAACGCCAACTTCGGGCTGATGGAGCCGCTCGAGAACGCACCCAAGGACAAGTTCAAGAAGAAGGAAGCCCTGGCCGAGCGCGCGATCGCACACATGAACGACTTTGCGACCCATGCAAGAGACACAAGAGTTTCTCACGTTTCTTGAGAAAGAGCGGAACGACTCCGCTCATACCGTCAAAGCGTACGCCCGCGATCTCGAGGCCTTCGCCGCATTTTGTCAGGACTATTACGGAGGTCCCTGGAGCTGGGCCGGGGTCGACCGCCTCGCCGTGCGCGGATTTCTCGCCGCCCAGCAACGCCGCGGCCTCGCGAAGCGCTCCGTGGCACGCGCGCTCTCGGCGCTGCGCACGTTCTACCGGTTTCTCAATGCGACGCGCGGCATCGAGGTGAATCCCGCGCGCGCCGCGCGCACGCCCAAGCTCGACCGCACGCTCCCGGCCTACCTCGACAAGACCGAGATGGAGACGCTGTTCGCCGACGCCGAGGCGCGCGCCGCGGCCGGCGGATTCCGCGAGCTGCGTGATCTCGCGATGCTGGAGCTGTTCTATTCGACCGGGATGCGCCTGTCCGAGCTTGCGGGCCTCAACGATCCCGACATCGATCTCGTATCCGATCAGGTCAAGCTGCGCGGCAAGGGCAAGAAAGAGCGCATTGTGCCCGTGGGCTCGCACGCGACCTCGGCGCTGCGCAAGTACTTGCAGGTGCGCGACCACATCGCCACCCAGCGCGCCGGGGGGGGGAACCGCCCGATGTTCGTGAATATGCGGGGCAAGCGGATCACGCCGCGCGGCGTGCAGCTGGCGATGAAGCGGTTGTTCGATACGCTGTCGCGAGGCAACGAAATACACGTACATACGCTGCGGCACTCGTTCGCCACGCACCTGCTGGACGCGGGCGCTGATCTCAGATCCGTGCAGGAATTACTCGGTCATGCGTCGTTGGGAACCACGCAGGTGTATACTCATACGTCAGTGGAGCGGCTCAAGAAGGTTTATCAACAAGCCCACCCCCGTGCATGATCGGGGAGTGGGGTGTGGGGAGCGGGGAGCGGTAATTGAAGCGTATCCATAGCACGACAATTCTCTGCGTTCGCAAGAACGGAAAAGTCGCGATCGGCGGCGATGGGCAAGTCACGGTCGGCGAGACCGTGATGAAAGCCAACGCCAACAAGGTGCGCACGTTGCGCGGCGGGAAGATTCTCGCCGGGTTCGCGGGCGCCGCAGCCGACGCGTTCACGCTGTTCGAGAAGTTCGAGGAGAAGCTGGAGCGCTTTCCCACGAACTTGCCCCGGGCCGCGGTGGAGCTGGCCAAGGACTGGCGCTCCGACCGCGTGCTGCGCAGGCTCGAGGCGCTGCTGGTCGTGGCCGACCAGGAGCACGGCTACGTGATCTCGGGCTCCGGTGAGCTGATCGAGCCGGACGACGGCGTGCTGGCGATCGGCTCGGGCGGCACATTCGCACTCGCCGCCGCGCGCGCGCTGCTCAAGGAATCGAAACTCGCTCCGGCCGAAGTCGTCAGGAAGTCACTGGAGATTGCCGCCGACATCTGCGTCTACACGAACACACACATCACGGTACTTGAGTTATAAATGGCCAAGACAACGTCAGAGTCTTTACCCCCTTCGACCGTCCCTGCACCGCCCTCCGCCGCCTCTGCTGAGGATACGGTCCCATGGTTGGAGGAGATGCCACCGCGAAAGATCGTGGCGGAGCTTGACAGGTACATCGTCGGCCAGGAGGCCGCCAAGAAGGCCGTCGCCATTGCGGTGCGCAACCGCTGGCGCCGGGCGCAGGCGCCCGAAGACATCCGGGACGAGATCATGCCGAACAACATCATCATGATCGGTCCCACCGGGGTCGGGAAAACCGAAATCGCGCGCCGGCTCGCTCGGCTCGCGGGTGCGCCGTTCCTCAAGGTCGAGGCTTCCAAGTTTACGGAAGTCGGCTACGTGGGCCGCGACGTCGAATCGATGGTGCGCGAGCTGGTGGACGTGTCGATCAACATGGTGCGGAGCGAACGGGAGGATGACGTCTATCCCACCGCCGAGCAGCGAGCCGAGGAGCGGCTGCTGGATTTACTGTTGCCGCCGCTGCCTTCACCGCCTTCGACCGCCCAGTCGACCGCCCCGGCAGCGCCGACCGAGCAGGGAGGCGCTGCTGCCCGCCCGCTTTTCGTGGTGTCTTCCAAGGGCGACGTCCAATCCAAGATGCCCGAAGCGGAGACCGAGGCCAACGAGCGCCGCCGCCGCACGCGCGAGAAGCTGCGCCAGCAATTGAAGGACGGGAAGCTCGAGGAGCGCGACGTCGAGATCGAGGTCCAGCAGCAAAGCTTCCCGATGCTCGAGATGATGCAGCCGCCGCAGGGGATGGAAGGGACGGAGATGAACTTCAGCGAAGTGCTCCAGGACCTGATTCCCAAAAAGAAAAAGCGCCGCACCGTGCACCTGCACGAGGCGCGCCGGATCCTGGTCGATGAGGAGCTGAAAAAGCTCGTGGATATGGACGACGTGGTGAACGAGGCGCT